>JAAHHL010000017.1 GCA_010672185.1 Caldora sp. SIO3E6
CTTGCGCCCTAGAGCGTCGATTCAGTAATCATAAAATCGAGCGTGCAGAGGAGCGGAGGAGCAGGGGAGCAGGGGAGAGCTGAAAGTATTGATTTTTCGTTTCTCAATTTGTCCAATTTTATTACTGAATCGGTGTTCTAGGATTTTTGGTCAATACAGGTGATGAGTTTGTCCAAGCAATGCAAGACTTGAGTCAAGTGATGACAGATTTAAGTACAGTAGAAGTCACACCAACAGGCTTAGATACTCTCAAAAAAGCCTCATCTGACTTTGGTGCTATTTCACAAAAAATTATCACCGTAGGCCAAAAGAGCGACCAAGTAGTTACTGAACTCAATAGTTATTGTAGTGGCAGCTAATGAACAATAACAAACAACAAGCAACAAATAACAAATAACTAATCCTGCCCTGGAGGGAAAAACAATACCGGATGCCAACTACGACGCATCAACTCACCAGCAAAGCTACGCACTGGCCATTCAATCAGTTTTCCTAGGTGATCAGAGGAAATTGCGATCGCACTGATATCAAATACCATAGCAGCATCCAAAATCTCTGTATAGGGATTTCCGGTTTTTACCTGGGTATCTACCTGCAAGCCTAGCTGCTCCAACTCAACTTTTGCTTGGTCTATTTGTGATTGAGCTTCCTGTAACTGGATATCTTTATTTAACTCCCTACGTCCTCCCTCACTAACCACTGATATCAGGGTACATTGTTGGAGTGCATTGTCTGCAGTAGTTTTGACAGATTTGGTGATTTGTTCAACTAGATACTGGGAAGCATGGCTTCCATTGTGAGGAATCAGCAAATACTGAAACAGATGCCGACAGCGCAAATCTAATTCTTCGCAGGTGTAAGTAGAAAGCAGTTGGGGTCGTAGAATGAGTAGGGGTGTTTTAGCTTCTCTTGCCAGAGCCGCTGTTGTGCTGCCAAAAAGTTTTTCTTGTAACAGACTCCGAATTGGCATTCCTGTAAGAATGATATCAGCTTGATATTGTTTTGCTGCTTTCGGAATTTGATCTACAGGACGTCCTGAAGGGGTTTCGATGAAAACTTCTACACCTTCAGGTATATTTTCTATAGCTACTTGTAAGCGATCGCGTGCTGCTGCCGTCGCTTCTTCATCTATACGAGGGATTTCTCCTTCTTCCCATAAGGGAACACAATACAAAAAAATGATTTGCTTGATGCCGCTAGCAGCCAAACTGGGTACAAACTCTACCAGCCGATACAAACCATCAGAAAAATCGGTGCAGATTAAGCAACGCTGAAACATAAGCAGGCAGGATAGCTTTCTCTAACCTTATCATTTTTGGGGGAATGGGGAAGGGATGAGGGAGATGAGGGAGACAAGGGAGACAAGGGAGACAAGGGAGACAAGGAAGACAAGGAAGACAAGGGAGACAAGGGAGACAAGGAAGACAAGGAAGACAAGGGAGACAAGGGAGACAAGGGAGACAAGGGAGATGGGGAAGAATTAATTGAGGCTTCATTTTCTTCCATCCTGCCTTCTGCCTTCTGCCTCCTGCCTCCTGCCTCCTGCCTTCTACCTCCTGCCTCCTGCCTTCTGCCTCCTGCCTCCTGCCTTCTGCCTTCAGAGGGCATCCTAGAACTCACTAAACCAGGCAGTCAAAGCTATTGCTAATGCATCTGCAGCGTCGTCTGGTTGGGGAATGTCTTCTAAATTCAACTCCCTGGCGACTGCTTGCTGGACATCATACTTATCCGCATTCCCATAACCGGTCAATGCCTGTTTAACTTGGGCTGGTGTAAACTCGACTACCGATACTTGACACTGTGCTAAAACTAACATCAAGACTCCCCGTGCCTGAGCTACACTAATTGTGCTACTCATGCGGTAGAAGAAAAGTTTCTCGATCGCGACTAGATCGGGTTGTAACTGTTCGATCAGGGTGTGCAAATCTTCATAAATCGTGCAGAGTCGCATTCCGATTTCAGTACGAGCCGGTGTCCGGATGACACCAAAATCTAACAACTGCACTACCTCAGACACCGGCTTGAGAGCGGAGTTGCTACAATCTTCTTTTGAAGTAGCCACCTTTTCTGTCGTTGGGCAGAGTATTGCTCCAAAGCCCAAGATTGCTAGTCCAGGGTCGAGTCCTAAAATTCGCTTTTCCATCTGCCTTGTTGTGGGAAGTGCTTGTTCAGTTTAATCTCCTGAGTAGTAAGTAGGTTTGGTATGAAAAACCGCAACTATGTTAAGAAAAGTAAACATAGGTCAGACTCTTACCAATGACAAAGGAAAAAGGACAAATGACAGTCCTCACTAGCTAAATATAATTACCCAAACCTACTTAGTTGACAGTCTATCCAGTCTTTGTGTTTTTCAGGCTTTGATCATTCAATGTTCCCAAATACTTTTTTCAAGCAAGCCCTACTTACTATCAAGCATGAATCTAGAGGTCGAACACCCCAACGATTTAATCGTTGGTTTAAGTGGTTAGCTCCTGGATTATTGGTTAAACGTTGGTTACTCATTAGTGCTGCTGGTGTACTACTAACTAGTTTGGGGTTAGCAATTTGGAAAAAGCTAACCCCTATTTTTCACTTGATTGAATTTACAGCGGGAATTCTGGAAAAAATCACGACTATTATCCCCAATTATGTGTCCGGCCCCATGGCGATTATCTTTGGTCTGGTACTGATTTTCTGGGGGCAAACCCGGACAGTGGGATCAATTACTGAGGTTTTAAAACCAGATAGAGAGCAAGAACTGGTGGATGTGCTGATGGCTCATCGCCGACTAAATCGGGGTCCAAAAATTGTAGTTGTTGGCGGTGGTACTGGCCTTTCTACATTACTTAGAGGCTTGAAGGTCTATAGTGCTAATATCACTGCTATTGTAACTGTTGCAGATGATGGTGGCTCTAGTGGAAGGCTCAGACAGGAGTTTGGGGTATTGCCACCAGGAGATATTCGCAACTGTTTGACAGCTCTAGCAGACCAAGAAAAGTTGCTCACAGAACTATTTCAATACCGCTTTAAGGCTGGCAGTGGTCTAGTTGGTCACAGCTTTGGTAACTTGTTTTTGACCGCAATGAGTGAAATTACCGGTGACTTAGAACGCGCGATCACAGCTAGTTCTCAGGTATTAGCAGTGCGGGGACGAGTTTTACCAGCAACCCTCAGCGATGTTTGCCTTTGGGCAGAATTAGAAGATGGACGTCGGATTGAAGGGGAGTCGAGTATTACTGAAGCGAATGGTAAAATCCTCAGAGTTGGTTGTACTCCAGAAAATCCACCAGCCTTACCCGCAGCAGTTAAGGCTATTCATGAAGCTGATTACATTATTATTGGTCCTGGTAGCCTCTATACCAGTATCATGCCCAATCTCTTAGTACCAGAAATTACCGAGGCGATCGCTGCTCGCTCAGTTCCCCGCATCTATGTTTGTAATATTATGACCCAACCCGGTGAAACTGAGGGATACACTGTTTCTGATCACATCAGAGCCCTCGACGAAGGTTGTGGTAAACGGCTATTTAATGCTGTATTGGTACATAAAAAATCCCCTTCGGCACAGTCTTTGATTAATTATGCCAAAGTCTGTTCTCATCCAGTTTTTCTTGACAGAGAAGCAGTCACTCAGTTAGGGCGTCGCATTGTTCTGTCGAATGTGATGGATGAAGATGAAGTCACTACCCTGGTGCGACACAATCCTGAGCGACTGGCAAGGGTATTGCTGCGATGGTACAGTCGAGCTCATGCTTAGTCATTGGTTATTGGTCATTAGTCATTGGTCATTGGTTATTGGTCATTGGTCATTGGTTCTTTGTACTAATGACCAATGGTGACAAGTTAAAAGGTCGTGCATTTTGTCAACTCCCATATATGGCTTAGTGGTTCTCAAAAAAACCTATATATGGAAATACTCCAAGGGTTAAGGAAAATTGTATTCTTCTTCCTCCGCTCCTCCGCTCCTCCGCTCCTCCGCTCCTCCGCTCCTCCGCTCCTCCGCTCCTCCGCTCCTCCGCTCCTCCGCTCCCTTGACAACGACATCTTTTCGTTAAGCTTATCACCAATGACTAATGACCAATTTATAGCGTTTCTTATTTAGATACTGGGTTTCCAACCCCCTTGAATAAAAATTAACAAATGCTGATCTAGCTATCGTCACAAGCTAGGATCTGATCGCCAACTGCTAAATTTTTAGAGAAATTGTGCAGAAATCAGCTCCAATTTGCTGAGATAAGTATATAGAGCTATATAGCACACCCCAACAAAAATGCTGAACAGTGGGTCTCCTGCTTTGGTGTCTCCTGACTACTATAACTAAAAACTGCTAACTAATGTAACTTAAGCCAATGCCATGACCTATACGACAACAATTCAAGACTTTCTAGCTGGGATCTCCCCTTTTACTCAGTTGTCCTCAAGGGAACTGGCAAAACTCACTAAAAACTGCCAGTTACTACGCTATCGTATGGGTCAAGCAATTGTTGTCAGGGAAAACATGCCAGCTCAAGTGTCCATTCTCTATGAAGGACAGGCTCGCTTGTTGGGTTACAATCCCCAACGTCAGGTACCAGTTACCCTGAAGCTTCTCCAACCAGGAGAAATTCTCGGTTGGGTGGGTTTGGTAAGGCAAGTCCCTTGTGAAACAGCGATCGCTTCTACAGAATCAGTTTGTATCACCTTCAATGCCGCCGATTTTCTCAACTTGCTCAACAATTCAACTCTAGCCACAGCCTTCCGCAACCGTTGTGCCCTAGTAGAAATGTTTGATTTGTTAGCAGCAGAACTCCAACGGCAAGCTCAGGCAGAAGTTGACCTCAAGGAATTGACTTCTCAGGCTTGGTCTGATGCCTTAATCTATAATTTAGCAGCTGGTAAGCGTCTGTCTGGTCAACTGGAGCCCAATCGCTCTTGGTTTGTTAGTGGAGGTACCCCTGCTAATTTCCCCGTTGGTTCCTATCTGACAGCGGATACCATTGGCAACTTAGCAGTTAAGGGTCGTGGCTCGACACGCTTGGTGGGGATTCCAGCTCAGTTGATTGCTGAGGCAGTGGCCAATAGCCGAACTACTACTGAGCCAGAAGTGGTAGACTTACCCCTGGACTCCCCAGGAGCAATTACCCTCAATCTAGAATCAGACCCCTGGGATGAGCAGGATGAGGGGCATACTGCTACTGAATATTCCACAGCACCTTTTTCCCCATCCCAAGATCAAACCACTGCGACAATTGATATTCCCTATGCTCCCCCGCAACCACAAGCCGGAGAGCCGAGCTATTCTTCTGAGCAGACATCCCGGACTTATCCCTTTATTCGTGGCAGAGGTCCGGTGGAAGCTCCTTTAGTTTGCTTCCAGATGCTCAGTAAGTATTGGGGTATGCCTTTCCGTAAGGATATCGTGCAGCGGGTGATTACCAACCAATACTCCCGTACTGGTAGTGTTTCCCTCCAACACTGTGGTGCAATCGCAGAATTGATGGGATTGAGTGCTCAACTGGCAAATGTACCTGCGGCGGCAGTGAGTCGCCTACCAACTCCAGCATTAATCAACTGGCAAAATGGTATTGCTATCCTCTACGAAGCCAATGAACGGGAATTACTAGTAGCGGAGCCAGATATGGGACTCAATCGCCTGGATCCTCAAAAGTTCCAGGAAAGTTCCGAGCCACAAATTCCTGTACTACTACTAAAACCTACTAAGGACACCCCCCAACAGCGGTTTGGCTTAAATTGGTTTGTCCCTTCCCTGATCCGCTACCGCCGAGTTTTGATAGAAGTTTTAATTGCTTCCTTTTTTGTGCAACTATTTGGCTTGGCCAATCCTTTGATGATTCAAGTCATCATCGACAAGGTGATTGTGCAAAATTCTCCTGATACCTTGCATGTCTTGGGAGGCTTCCTGGTAGTAATTGCTATCTTTGAGGGGATTCTTACCAGCCTGCGAATCGGAGATAGAACAATGAGATGTGTAATATGCAAGCATGGAGAAACACAACTTGGTTTAGTCACTGTAACTCTAGAACGAGACGAGAGTATTGTGATTATTAAGCGGGTTCCAGCAAATGTTTGTGATAATTGCGGGGAATATTATCTGAGTGATACCATTACTGAGCAAGTTCTCCAAAGAGCTGAGATGGCTGTAAGTAACGGAGCAGAAGTTGAAATTATCCGATATGCAGCATAGAGCTAGGGAGTGTAGCAATGCTTGATCTAGGCCAAATTAAATTAATTGCTGTAGGGGCAGGTTTAGGGTTACCCTTATCGCATTTGGCGACAATCTTAATACAAAACCCGCCCAAACGATAACCTGGGGACGGGTGAACGAAATTTTGGGTGGGATTTCTTGAGCTTTGTATCCAAAAATTATCAGTTCTCTCTTCTTCCTCCGCTCCTCTGCTCCTCTGCTCCTCCGCTCCTCCGCTCCTCCGCTCCTCCGCTCCTCCGCTCCCCACCCTTTTTTTCGCTCACCCCCTGGGGACGGCGTTGGGCGGGTTTTGAGCCCAATATTACAGTCAAATGGGCTAGATTGTCCCTAAACCCGCCCCTACAATAATATGGAAACTTCCGTTGGTTTTCGAGGACAACAATATGCATCGTATCGCTGCTATGCCAGGAGGCTGGAACCCTCAAGCAGAAGGAGTCATTTTTATCGAACAGACTCCAGCACCGATTATATTTCTCACCGCTGCTGACACCGATATTCAGACTTTAGCCGCAGCAACTACTCGATTACCCTCGGAATTTCCAGCTATCCGGGTAGCCAATCTCCTCCAATTGCAACAGCAGCTGACAATTGATACTTATGCAGAAAATACCCTAGCTTATAGCCAAGTCATTATTCTCCGGCTATTGGGAGGACGTTCCTATTGGTCTTACGGCTTAGAAGTATTGCAAGAGACAGTCACCCAAACTGGTGCAGCTTTAATAGTTTTACCAGGAGATGACCGTCCTGACCCAGATTTAATTAGTCACTCAACAGTAAGTCTTAAGGTAGTTAATCAATTATGGCGCTATCTCACAGAAGGTGGTGTTGAGAATTTCGTTAATGCTCTCAAATTCATTGCCGATGTCTGCCTAGGACAAAATTATAATCCTCTACCGCCACAGTCAGTTCCTCGGGTTGGGCTTTATTTATGGGGAGACGCGGGGACGCGGAGATGGGGGGACAAGGGGGACAAGGGGAACAAGGGGGACAAGGGAGACAAGGGAGACAAGGAAGACAAGGGAGACAAGGGAGACAAGGGAGACAAGGGAGACAAGGGGAACAAGGGAGACAAGGAAGACAAGGAAGACAAGGGAGACAAGGGAGACAAGGGAGACAAGGGAGACAAGGGAGACAAGGGAGACAAGGAAGACAAGGAAGACAAGGGAGACAAGGAAGACAAGGGAGACAAGGAAGACAAGGGAGACAAGGAACATTCCCAATTCCCAATTCCCAATTCCCAATTCCCAATTCCCTTTGCGGAGCATGGTGAGCAAAGCGAGGCAAAACAACCAACAACCAACAACCAACAACCAACAACCAACAACAAAATCGCCATTCTCTTCTACCGCGCTCATTATCTAGCGGGAAATACTGCACCGATTGATGCGCTTTGCCAAGCTTTAGTAAAACGGCAGTTAGCACCAGTACCAGTGTTTGTCTCTTCTGTACGGGAACCGGATGTACAAGCTGAGTTGCTCACCTATTTCCAGCCGCAAGAGGGTGCAGGTATTCGACTGTTGCTCAATACCACCAGTTTCTCCCTCGCTAGGTTAGAAACCGAGACACCCCAACTCGATTTTTGGCAGGGTTTAGATGTACCAGTACTGCAAGTTATCTTCAGTGGCGGCACAGTAGAGCAATGGAGTGAGCAATTTCAGGGTTTAACACCCAGGGATACGGCAATGAACGTAGCATTGCCAGAAGTTGATGGACGTATTATCACTCGTGCGGTTTCTTTCAAGTCAGTGCAAACCTGGAATCCTCTATTGGAGACAGATGTAGTAGTATATGAACCAGTGCGCGATCGCATCGAATTTGTTGCAGATTTAGCTGCTAATTGGCTCAGTTTACAACAAACACCCCCGGCCCAGCGAAGAATTGCCCTAATTTTAGCCAACTACCCTAATCGAGATGGACGTTTGGCTAACGGGGTAGGCTTAGATACCCCTGCCAGCTGTGTAGAAATTCTCAAAGCACTACAAAAAGCTGGTTATCAAGTTGAAGATATTCCAGCAACTGGGGATGAATTAATCGATCGTCTCACTGCCGGAGTAACCAATGACCCCGAAGGAAGAGAATTACGCCAGGTAAACCAGCAGCTATCTGTAGCAGAATATCAACAGTATTTTGCCACTTTACCCCCAGAGGTGCAGAAGGGGATAAGTGATCGGTGGATGGGGAGATGGGGAGATGGGGGAGTTTGGGGAGTGTGGGGAGACAAGGGAGACAAGGGAGACAAGGGAGACAAGGGAGACAAGGGGGACAAGGGGGACAAGGGGGACAAGGGAGATAAGGGAGAAATCACCAATTCCCAATTCCCCATTCCCCATTACCANTCATCACCCCATCACCCCATCCCCCCATCCCCCCATCACCCCATCACCCCATCACCCCATCACCCCATCACCCCATCACCCCATCACCCCATCACCCCATCACCCCACACCTTTTTTCACTTATCCTACTCGGGGTGGATTATTTTCGCCGCGCTACACTAAGCTAAGACGCATTTCCATAGGTTCCGTCCTAAGAGTAGTGCATCTAGGTGTATCAGCACCAATAACGGGAGCACCTCAAAGTTGCAAATTCATCACTGTTCAGCTTTCAGCGTTCAGCTTTCAGCATTCAGCTTTTTTGGCTGAGGTGCTGAGGTGCTGATAGCTGACAGCTAATTAGGGAGATGTCTGCACTATATGTACAAAAATGAGATGCTCCCACCAATAACTCTCTTCGGGAGAGGGAAGGCAACAGCCCATCTGGCAACGGTAAAATTTGTTCCCAAGGCAACTTCGAGACAGTTGGTTGTTCGGTTAGGGGAGTTGGGGTAGAGTAGTCTGCACCCCATGCAACACATTTTTTGGCTTCCCTCTTTCCAATTACTGCCCTGTAGAGGTTTTAATATTTAGGTAAGCATTTGCCACTTCCCTCTGTCTCTAGGAACTAGCGAAACTGAACAAATAACAAGGCAATGACAAAAATTTTGGTGATTGAAGACGAAGAACTAGTGCGAGAGAATCTCCTAGATTTTCTTGAGGCTGAGGATTATCAAGCCATTGATGCTTGTAATGGCAAAATTGGTGTCGAATTAGCCCAAAAGCACTTACCGGATTTAATTATCTGCGACGTAATGATGCCAGAACTTGACGGTTATGGTGTACTGGAGAAACTGAGCCACAGTTCAGCCACAGCAACGATTCCGTTTATCTTTCTCACTGCTAAAGCCGACAAAACAGATCTACGGCAGGGAATGGAACTGGGGGCAGATGATTACTTAACTAAGCCATTTACCATCATGGAACTGAAGAGTGCCATTGAAGCTAGGTTAGGCAGACAAAGGGAGATCAAGAAAAAATTTGATGACTTGCGTAACAGCATTACCTTGGCTTTACCCCATGAAATGCGGACTTCTCTCAATGGTATTTTGGGTTCCTCCCAATTAATGATGGATCCTGAGTCCTTGGACTCGGAAGAAATCCAGGAAATGGCAGAAACTATCTATAATTCTGGCAAACGTTTATTACGGTTGACCGAGAACTTTCTACGCTATACCGAAGTGGAAATTTTAGCAACAGATCCAGAGCGCATTGAGCAACTGCAAAATAGTATGAGTAGCTCTGTCCAAGAGATTATCGCTAAGCTGACTCAGAACATAGCAAGGAAGCGACGAAGGGAAGCTGATGTACACGTACAGCTGCAAGATGCGTCTGTACGGATGTCTGATAGCCGATTCAAAACTATGGTTGAAGAATTAATTGATAATGCTTTTAAATTTTCTGACGTGGGAACACCGGTGCGACTAGTCAGCACTGTGGAAAATGATACTTTTATACTATCGGTGCATGATCAAGGAAGAGGTATGACCAAGGCTCAGATTGCTGACTTGGGAGCTTACTTACAGTTCGATCGCAAAGAATACGAGCAACAAGGTATAGGTTTAGGATTGGTGCTTGCTAAACGTTTAGCCGAATTACATGGCGGTCAATTAACAATAGAAAGTATCCTGGGAGAACAAACAACTGTAAAGGTTAGTTTACCCTTATCTCGTTAACAGTTATTTCATTTGTTATTGGTTATTTGTTATTGGTTATTAGGACGCAACTATTCAACAAAAAACTAACAACATAGGACAAAGAACTAGATGGCAGGACACAGTAAATGGGCAAATATTAAGCGACAGAAGGCAAGGGTTGACGCCGTTAAGGGCAAGACTTTTGCTAAACTCTCACGGGCAATTATTGTAGCTGCTCGTAGCGGTGTTCCTGACCCGGATGCCAACTTTCAGTTACGGAATGCAGTTGATAAGGCCAAAGCTGCTGGCATTCCCAATGACAACATAGAAAGAGCGATCGCTAAAGGGTCTGGAAAACTGGGAGCCGATGGAGATCATCTCGAAGAGATTCGCTATGAAGGTTATGGAGTTGGTGGTGTGGCAGTTTTGATTGAAGCTCTGACGGATAATCGCAATCGCACTGCAGCGGATCTGCGCTCAGCATTTACGAAAAATGGGGGCAATCTGGGTGAGACTGGCTGTGTCAGTTGGATGTTTGAGCAAAAGGGTGTAGTTACTCTGACTGGTACGGTGGAGGAAGATCAGCTGTTAGAAGTTGCTTTGGAAGAGGGAGCAGAAGATGTAAAAACTGATACAGAGCTGTCTGAGGTATTTACGGAGATCAGTAACCTAGAAGCCCTCAATCAAACTTTGAAGAGTAAAGGATTACCAGTGATTGAAGCAGAGTTGCGGTGGATTCCGGGAAATACGGTAGAGGTTACCGATCTAGACTTAGCGCGATCGCTCCTCAAATTAATGGATGCTCTAGAAGAGCTAGACGATGTACAAAATGTTACTGCTAACTTTGAGATGACCGATGAGCTAATGTCCCTGAGTATGAGTTGATAGCTCTATTATAGGGAGGGTGGGGAGTGTGGGGAGGGTGGGGGGACAAGGGAGACAAGGGAGACAAGGGAGACAAGGGAGACAAGGGAGACAAGGGAGACAAGGGAGACAAGGGAGACAAGGGAGATATTCCCAATTCCCAATTCCCAATTCCCAATTCTCAAACAATCAATGACAAATGACAAATGACAAATGACAAACAACCAATAACAAACAACCAATAACAAACAACAAATGACAAACAACAAACAACCAATATATGACTTGGCAATTGTGGGGGGCTCGATTGTCGGAGCAACCCTTGCCTGTGCTTTAAAAAATTCTGGGTTAACTGTAGCTTTAATTGAATCGCAACCTCAGTCTGTGGCAGTAGCAAGAAGGCAAGCTTATGCCCTTTCTCTTCTATCAGGGCGAATTTTTGCCGAAATTGGAGTTTGGGATAAAATACTGCCTCAGATTACCGATTTTCGACAAATTCGTCTTTCCGATGCGGACTATAACGGTATCGTGCAGTTTCAACCAACTGATTTAGGTACAGAAGCTTTAGGTTACGTAGGAGAACATCGCCCCATCCTGAGTTCGCTGCAAGAATTTTTGGCAGATTGTCCCCATGTCAGCTGGCTATGTCCTGCGGAGGTAGTGGAAGTAGAGTATCAAGGCTCTGGGGCAAAAATCCACCTCAAGGTAGATGGCGTGCAGACTCAGCTTAGAACTCGCTTAGTAGTGGCGGCAGATGGGGCGCGATCGCGTCTCCGTAATGCTGTGGGGATTGGCACTCATGGCTGGAAATACTGGCAATCCTGTGTAACAGCCAGAATTAAGCCGGAGAAATCCCACAATAATACCGCCTTTGAAAGGTTTTGGCCTAGTGGTCCGATGGGGGTTTTGCCCTTACCAGATAATCGCTGCCAAGTAGTGTGGACAGCACCCCATGCAGAAGCAAGGGCTTTGAGAGATTTAGATGAAAAAGAGTTTCTAGAACTGCTCGAACATCGCACAGGGGGACTATTAGGGCGCTTAGAACTCGAAAGCGATCGCTTATTATTTCCAGTACAGCTGATGCAAAGCGATCGCTATACCAAATCACGACTAGCACTAATTGGGGATGCGGCTCACTGTTGTCATCCCGTTGGCGGACAAGGGCTGAATATGGGTATTCGGGATGCCGCTGCTCTAGCACAAGTACTGCAAGAAGCACACCAGAAAGGGGAAGATATTGGAACAATGGCGGTACTCAAGCGCTATGAGCGTTGGCGTAAATGGGAGAATTTGGTAATTTTGGCTTTTACTGATACCCTAGATCGAATGTTCTCTAATAACTGGTTGCCAGTGGTAGGGATTCGCCGGTTGGGTTTATGGATGTTGCGCCGGATTCGTCCTGTTAAGATTTATGCTCTGCAATTGATGACGGGTTTGAGAGGGCGTCCTCCCAAGCTAGTGCTTTGAAGGCAGGAGGCAGGAGGCAGGAGGCAAGAGGCAAGAGGCAGGAGGCAGGAGGCAGGAGGCAGGAGGCAGGAGGCAGGAGGCAGGAGGGAAGAAAGCTTACTACAAAAGCTTTTTCCCTACACCCTACACCCTACACCCTACACCCCACACCCCACCTACTTTGCAACTGTCTTGTCACCCCCTGAGAGTTTCTTCACTATTGCTTACTTAGGGAACTCCAAGAAATAAATCATCCCAATTTTGGACTTGTCTTACTCCCTCAGCTCCCTCAGCTCCCTCAGCTCCCTCAGCTCCCTCAGCTCCCTCAGCTCCCNGGGTTTGCTGCTGTAGCCTTACCCGGTATCTGGTGTGGTCGTGTAGGGAATAAACTTATAGAGCATTTACATCCTGACCTAATGCCAATCGCCAAGGGCAGGAAGTTCATCATATTATTTGACTATGAAATCAAGCAGAAAACCCGGTGGCAAATCTTTCGAGCCACACAGCGCACTGGCAAATGTATTCAGGATGCTGGGGGCAAGTGTGAAGTAGCCTTGTTACCTGGCAAAGAGAAGGGGATTGATGATTGGGTTGTCTCTCTGGGGAAAAAGGCTCGACGGTCTGTAGATAGGTTGGTCAATGATTCGGTGACCCTTTCTGAGTACCGTCAGCAATTCTTTATTCCAGCGAGGGGGCTAAAGAAATACAAGCCTGATGTCAGGGTCAACACCCCCTTACTATCAGATGCAGTGCGCTTACCTACTTCGGGGGTGGTTTGTCTCCTATCCGATATGAGTACGGGCAAGACTTATTTGATGGAAAAGTGGAGGAAAGAATACCCCAATGCTCGATTTCTGAACAATGGTCACCGGATTGCTCTGTTGAGAAATTTATCCAAGCGTCTAACAACCCAGATGTACTCAAATTTAATGGCTGGGAACCTTGGAATAGCCAAAGCGCTCTCGGTGACCGCTGACAGTCTCTGGAAGCTGGCTGGTCATCTTGAAGCCTATGATTGTATCTTCATTGATGAAGCAGCTCAGTATGTGACTCACCTGCTCCAAGCAAAAACCCTCAAAGAGCACAGACATGAAATCTTAGAAGTCCTTAAGTATGTTGTCCGTAACACCAAACTTTTAGTGCTTGCGGATGCTCATTTGACTGATGAGGTGATTGACTTCTTTATGGCAATGCGACCATCTGGGGAGAAGCCTTACATTGTTCAGAATGATTGGCTCTCAGGGGGGAGGAAAGTCCATTGGTATGAAGGAGGTAATCCCAGTGCTGTTGTTGCATCAGCTGAAGCGCTGCTCTCTCAAGGTAAGAAGGTAATGATTGTCTCCAACTCGAAGAAGTTTATCAAAAAGATGGAGAAAGATCTAATTGACCTATTCCCTGATAAGCAGCACCTCCTGAGAGCACTTCACGGGGATAACAGCGGTTCACCAGAAAACGCAGTCTTCATTGAAAATATCAATTCTGAAGTGAAAGATTTATATGCTTTACTGGCTTCCCCCACACTAGGTACGGGAGTGGATATCCTCATCGGCTTCGCAGCAACCAATCAACCACCTCCAACTGATGAAGAAGTTCAAGCTATTTTAGAAGACCGATTGGCTGAGCGACATCTATCATAATCACTTACAATATAACTTCAATGTACCAAATATGGCAATCCTAAATAAGATGTAATAAGCTAGCGGATTGAAACCAGGTACAGCAAGTATCTAGTTTTAAAAATTACCACGCTCTAGATATAATTACTATATATATAAACAACAAAATTGAAGGAAGTATAATCATCACTTCCTCTGGAGGAGTTGCATTTCTTCCTGAACGCTTATACCGATTTGGAGAGCTTCATTAAATAATCGTCCATACTCACCCGCTTGCTCACTAAACTGTAAGAACTCCAAAGGATCCAAATTGACGGTGAAACTGCTTGAGCTAAAATTTGGATTTTCCCTAAATGTTTTTTCAATTTTTAAAGCACAAATTAAGTCAGCTCTAACAACTGTCAATGCTTCAATCACTTTCTCTTTATTTTCCAGTCTCTTCGCACCACCTGAACGTCCAGCTTCTTCCAATGCATCAACGCCTTCAATTAATGAATTATAATTTTTAATTTCTCGATCAAGTTTGATTAAATGTTTGAATTGATGATAATGTCTTGGTATCCACCAATTTTTAACAACATATCGGACGATTAAAAAACAAACTGCAATAACTAAAAACCATACAATTACAACAGGCAATTCCAAAGACATTGTATCCCCTAGCAATAAAAAGACTAAAAAGTTTGCTGGCACTAATGATAGTAAGCCAAAAAATAAATAACCAGATATTTGTTGATTATTTCTATCGGTTGCCATATCGTACTCTGCTTCTTCTAGATTAGAAGCACGTAAAATTTCCTCAAGCTTTATCTGTAGGCTTAAAAGATTAGATTGAGACATCATCATTACCTCTACTAAGATAAGGTATTTGAATATATCATAGCAATTATAATAAAAAAGCTTTTTTTGTTATACCTCTTACCATTCTAAATTCTAAATTCTAAATTCTAAATTCTAAATTCCCTAAAGCCTATGCAAAGACTAACGACAACTATCCGTAAATTCTTACCGGAGCCCCCAACCGCAGAACAAGAACAAAGACTTTATCAAGAGTTAGTCCAAGACGCTACTTGGAATACCAACTATGTGGCTCTTACTCTTAGTTCTTGCATCATCGCTACATTGGGTCTGATTAGCAATAGCACAGCAGTAATTATTGGTGCGATGTTAGTTGCTCCTTTGATGTTACCCCTGCGAGGCTTAGCATTTGGAGCATTAGAAGGTGAGGTGAATTTGTTTCGCCAATCCTTGTTAGCGATCGCTGGTGCTACTCTAATTGCGATATGCCTTTCCTGCCTACTTGGGCTAGTAACTGGAATTCCCGAATTTGGCTCCGAAGTGCAAGCTCGTATCCAACCGAATTTGGTAGACTTGGGAATTGCAATTACAGCAGGAGCCATCAGTGGTTTTGCCAAAATTAGACCAGGGATTAGTGATGCTTTGGCAGGTACAGCTATTGCGGTGGCGTTAATGCCCCCTTTGTGTGTGGTAGGTTTATGTCTATCTCAAGGAATTTGGCTATCTGCCCTAGGTGCTTTGGTTCTTTATGTAACTAATCTCCTCGGCATTACCCTAGCCTGTATGGTGTTATTTATCAGTGCTGGCTACACTCAATTTAATCGTGCCTTAGTTTGGACTGCAGCTCTTAGCTTCCCTCTAGTACTGTTATTAGGGCTAAGTTTTTGGGAACTAGTAAGAAATGTCCGGTTAGAAGCAGCCATCAGGCAGAAGTTAATTAAAGAAACTATTACAATTGGTCAACAAGGTAAATTACTTGACACTAAGGTTAACTGGGGAACTAACCCGCCGCAAGTCTATTTAAGTGTGTGGACTGATCAGAAAATTACTCCCAAGCAAGTGGAGTTGTTACAGGAGTTTCTTTCTCGCAAAATGAAACAACCCTTGACTTTAATTATTCTCATCAGTGAAGTTAAGCAAGTTACAGCAGGAGATGAAGAAAATTTAAACAAATCCGTGCCACCATTGTTGGATGCTCCTATACAACCTCTGGAGCCCCCTAGTCCTAAGAAATAGGTGTTAGGTTTTAGGTTTTAGGTTTTAGGTAAGAGTTTAAGTTGAACACGCATAAGTCAGATCATCATCTAATTCTTCAATACGATAGTGTCTGACAACTCCGCGTCTACCAAGTAGTTGCCCAAATTCATATTTATCCATTTGAGCCAGTTCTCGTGCTTTGCCAAAAGATAGTACATCTTGTGTATAGAGAGCAATTGCTAATTCTTGCAGTAATTCCTGCTCAATACGCTGTTCGGGCAAACGAATGGCTTGCAGAATGGAATCAGAAATTAAAATCTGTAGTCCCATCTTCTTTAAGGCTAGTTGACAGTTTCTTGATGATCTTTGGCTGAAGACAGCCGAAATCAGTATAGCTCACTTGCCACAGAGAGTAATTACAGATTCTCTATTTAGGTCTCTAACTCCCCAGGTAAGATTCGAACTTACGACCAATCGGTTAACAGCCGACCGCTCTACCGCTGAGCTACTGAGGATTGCAATGTCAATGTTTGACACCGTTATCTATATTAACTACAAAACATAGATTTTGGCAAGTACTTTGAGCAAATTTTTCCAAAATACCTGTGGGAGCTGGGGGAGCTGAGGGAGCTGAGGGAGCTGAGGGAGCTGAGGAAGCTGAGGGAGCTGAGGGAGCTGAGGGAGCTGAGGAAGCTGAGGGAGCTGAGGGAGCTGAGGGAGCTGAGGGAGCTTATAATTTGTGGGCACTTAGCTAGGAAATCCCACCCAAAATTTCTTCACCTGATGGCAGTAAGTCAACTTTTCTTGAATAGCTCCTCAGGGTAGCTTCGCGTCCCCAATTGAATAGGAGAAAGACTATTTTCGACCTCCTACCTCCTGTTCCCCTCCTTGGAGGGGTTAGGGGTGGCATTGGTGTCAACTTAACGTGAAATCCTTTCCCCACCGGTCGTTTAAACGACCGGCTAATAGCTCAAGTCATCTAAAGATGACTCATATCAATCGGCTCAAACATCTTCAGTCCACTTTAAGTGGACTTGAGCTATTAGCAAGGAACTTAAGTTCCTNACCTTGATTTACGCACCGGATGGACAACTGCGCTACATTCCTCTGGCAGCTTTGCACGATGGCGAACAATGGTTAGTCCAACGCTACCGTATCAATAATATTACCGCTGCCTCCCTCACTGACCTTAATACTCAACCTCAATCTCAACTTAAGGTTCTGGCTGGAGCCTTTACCAGTGGAAATCACAGTGTCACCGTCGGTAAAGAAAGATTTGATTTTGGTGGTTTGCCTTATGCGGGAGTAGAAGTGGAAACTTTAGCTAAAACAGTTCCTGATACAACCCAACTCCTTGATAACGCTTTCAATCCCCAAGAGACGAAACCAAAAATGGGTGATCATAATGTCTTACACTTTGCCACTCATGGAGCAATTGTCGTCGGGACACCGGAAGAATCATTTATTTTGTTTGGCGATGGTACTCCTGTTAGTATTACTGATATCCGCAACTGGAACCTCAATAATGTGGATTTAGTGGTGCTTTCCGCCTGTGAAACGGGACTTGGTGGCAATCTTGGTACAGGGGCAGAGATTCTGGGGTTAGGTTACCAGATGCAGAGGGCAGGAGCTAAGGCTTCTATTGCTTCATTATGGAGAGTGGATGATGGGGGTACTCAAGCACTGATGAATGCCTTTTACGCAGTATTGCAAGGTAAGAATACGAAAGCTGAAGCCCTGCGACAGGCGCAAGTTTCTCTAATTACGGGGGATTATAAAGCTTTGGGAGAACAAAGGGGTTCAATTGTCCCGGTGGCGGTTCAGAATGAGCTAAAGCCTGAAGTCGTGAATCGTCTCAATCACCCCTATTATTGGTCTCCTTTTATTTTAATTGGTAATGGGTTGTAATGGCTAAAGAGTCGTTGTTGTTTCTTTGTTGAGGAATGTTTGTCAGTTTCTTGCAATACGTTAAAGAGTCAGCGTAGGTAGTTCACGCAATTGATATATATTAGTCAAAGAGTCGTTTGTAAGCTTTGACCAACTACTAATGACTAATGACCAATGACTTGCGCGGCGGGTAGCTACCCCTTCCATCTCAGGAAGGAATCAGTTTCCCGCCGCTTTCGGTGAAAACACAATTCAGGAGTTACGAACTTGAAAAAGGTAGAAGCAATTATCCGACCCCATCAACTCGAAGAAGTCAAAACTGCCTTAGTCAACTCCGGTTTTGTTGGCATGACCATTTCTGGGGCTAGGGGATTTGGACGGCAAAGAGGTCACACTAAACAGTATCGTGGTAATGAGTATACTGTTGATTTTTTGCCAAAGCTCAAGGTGGCAGTTGTTGTAGAAGATGCCCTAGTTGACAGAGTGGTAGCAAAATTGATGGATGCTGCTTACACTGGCGAAGTAGGTGACGGGAAAATTTTCATTAGTCCCGTTACAGAGGTAATCCGGATTAGGACAGGGGAAGAAAATTTAGAAGCTATTTGAGAAGGTCGAAGGTCGAATTGGAAATTAAGAAAAAATTTCCGTATATTCGTAGATACTGTCTTGGGTGTCAAGGGTGAGTAAGGTTTTCTGGAGAGCGATTGCCTACGGCATGCTTCGTAGCTAATCACGACCGAGTAAAAACAGATGAATAGGCGCTAGATTATCGATTGGGCGGGTTTTGTATTCAGGTTATCGTGAATCTGGGTTAATGGTGACCCTAAACCCGCCCCTACAAAAAATTAATTGACAACGAATTCCTACATCTAATTCTGGTTAGTGAATCGGTGTTCTAGAACACCGATTCACTAATAAAAGTTGACAAATTGAGAAACGAAAAATCAATACTTTCAGCTCTCCTCTGCTCCCCTGCTCCCCTGCTCCTCCGCTCCTCCGCTCCTCCGCTCCTCTGCTCCCCTGCTCCTCTGCACGCTCGATTTTATGATTACTGAATCGACGCTCTAGGGCGTAGCATTTGGATTGCACACATTTTATTGAGAGCCGTTAAATTGTCGCCCAAATGCTACGCCCCTACAGTGTAATTGCTTGACGTGATGTTATTCCTAATTCTAAATTCTACGTTTTTAAACCCGTCCCTACCGCGATCGCATTTTCGACAGATTTAATTCCCTTTATATATAAGCGCACACCTTACCCATTATCAAATAATAATAGCAAAAAATAATGGCAAACACAACAAAATCTGCGATCGCACTGTAGAAATTTTGCATATAGCAGTTTGCTCTGCTATGGGGTACATTGTTGATCCCCCTAAATCCCCCTTGACAAGGGGGACTTTGAATTGGGGGGGCAAATTAACCTCTTTTCCCTCCTGCCTCCTGCCTCCTGCCTTCTGCCTCCTGCCTCCTGCCTTCTGCCTCCTGCCTCCTGCCTCCTAAAAAAAAGCTCCTGCTTGTACCACAGGAGCCTTTTAAGTATTTAACTAATTCCAGCTGCTTGCTGCATCCAGAAACCTAGTCGAGATCTGGCATAGACATAGCTGGCTCATCTTCCCGGTCGATACCTTTCTCAAATCCGGCAACTGCCGCACGAGCACGACCAGCGTGCCACAGGTGACCAACAAGGAAGAAGAAGCCCATAACGAAGTGGAAGGCTGCTAACCAAGCACGGGGATTAACATAGTTAAAACCGTTGATCTCGGTGATAATACCACCCACAGAGTTGATGGAACCGTTAGGAGCATGAGTCATGTACTCAGCTGCACGACGTAGTTGCCAAGGCTGAATGTCGTTTCTTAGTTTGTCAACATCCAATCCATTAGGACCACGTAGAGGCTCTAACCAAGGACCTTGGAAGTCCCAGAAACGCATGGTCTCACCACCGAAGATGATTTCACCGGTAGGAGAGCGCATCAGGTACTTACCAAGACCGGTAGGACCTTGAGCAGAAGCAATATTAGCACCTAGGCGTTGGTCACGAGCCAAGAAGACAAAGGACTGAGCCTGAGATGCTTCAGCATTGGTAGGACCGTAGAATTCGCTAGGATAAGCGGTGTTGTTGAACCAAACAAACATGGAAGCAACAAAGCCCATGAGGGACAAAGCACCTAAGCTGTAGGAGAGATAAGCTTCTCCAGACCAAACGAAGGCACGACGAACCCAACCAAAAGGCTTGGTGAGAATGTGATAAACACCACCGGAAATACAAATCAGGCCGAGCCAGATGTGACCACCGATGATGTCTTCCATGTTATTGACACCAATGATCCAACCTTCACCACCGAAGGGAGCACTCAGTAAATAACCGAAGATAACTCCAGGGTCTAGGGTTGGGTTGGTGATCACACGGACATCACCACCACCTGGTGCCCAGGTGTCATATACACCGCCGAAGAACATAGCTTTGAGAACCAGCAGTAAGGCACCACAACCTAACAGGATGAGGTGGAAACCAATGATGCTGGTCATCTTGTTCTTGTCTTTCCAGTCGTAACCAAAGAAGTCAGAGTAATCTTCTAAGACTTCAGGACCGCGAATGGCGTGATAAATACCACCAAGACCGAGGACAGCGGAAGAAATCAAGTGCAGTACACCAACCACAAAGTAAGGGAAGGTGTTGACAATTTCACCACCAGGTCCAACACCCCAACCTAAAGTAGCTAGGTGAGGCATTAAAATTAAGCCCTGTTCGTACATGGGCTTTTCTGGGATAAAGTGAGCTACCTCAAATAAGGTCATAGCTCCAGCCCAGAAGACGATTAATCCGGCGTGGGCAACGTGAGCGCCCAGCAATTTACCGGATAGATTGATTAAACGGGCGTTACCAGCCCACCAGGCAAAACCTGATGATTCCTGGTCACGATTTGCCCCAGCTATAGAACTACCAGAAATGGCTACCACTTGGTAATACCTCTTTCAACAATGGTGAACAAGGGGTGACGAGTGCTGAAAAGAGCTCAGCACTCATCTAAAAGAAAATTTTACAGAGCGTTACCGCGAGGCAGAACTTCCTCAGGGAACTCGAAGTGCTCATGGGGTTGATCCTGAGGAGCCATCCATGCCCTCACACCCTCATTGAGCAGAATATTTTTGGTATAGAAGGTCTCAAACTCTGGGTCTTCTGCTGCACGGATTTCCTGAGAAACAAAGTCATAAGCCCTCAGGTTCAGTGCTAAGCCGACAATGCCTACTGCGCTCATCCACAAGCCAGTTACTGGAACAAACAGCATGAAGAAGTGCAGCCAACGCTTGTTGGAGAAGGCAATACCAAATATCTGTGACCAGAAACGGTTAGCCGTTACCATCGAGTAGGTCTCTTCCGCTTGGGTTGGGCTAAACGCACCAAAGGTGTTGGATTTGTCTCCATCTTGATACAAGGTATTTTCTACCGTTGCTCCGTGGATGGCACACAACAATGCTCCACCTAAGACACCAGCTACCCCCATCATGTGGAAGGGATTGAGAGTCCAGTTGTGGAATCCTTGCAGGAACAGCAGGAAGCGGAAAATTGCCGCTACCCCAAAGCTGGGGGCAAAGAACCAGCTTGACTGTCCCAAGGGATACATCAAGAAGACACTGACAAATACCGCAATGGGAGCCGAGAAGGCGATGGCATTGTAGGGACGTAGGTTG
>JAAHHL010000170.1 GCA_010672185.1 Caldora sp. SIO3E6
TTGGATTAATTTTATGTTGGATCAAGTAGGGCAATTGCTCAAAAGTGGGAAGTTTAATGGTGTTTTCACTACCGGCGGTTATATCGCAGGACCAGCAATTATAGCAGCCCGCTTACTGGGATTACCAGTAATAATTCATGAGTCTAACGCTCTCCCAGGGAAAGTAACTCGCTGGTTTGGGCCTTTGTGTAGTACTCTCGCCTTAGGCTTTGAATCAGCATCGAAGTATTTACCCAAAGGAGAAAAAGTTTGGGTAGGAACACCGGTTCGCTCTAGTTTCTTAGAAAACCAACCCCTAGAACTACCAATTCCTGAAGATGTTCCTTTAATTGTAGTAGTGGGTGGTTCCCAAGGGGCGATCGCGGTCAATCAATTAGTGCGCCAATGTGCTCCTGCTTGGTTTGATGCTGGTGCTTGGATAGTGCATTTGACTGGAGAGAAAGACCCTGATGCCGACTCTCTTGAGCATCCTCAATATATTCAAATGCCTTTTTATAACAACATGGCAGCACTGCTGCAACGAGCTAATCTGGCAATCAGCCGTGCTGGTGCAGGAACCTTAACTGAATTAGCTACTACCCAAACTCCTGCTATCTTAATTCCCTATCCCTACGCTGCTGAAGATCATCAAGCTTTTAATGCTGCCAGCTTTGTTGATGCTGGTGCCGCTCTGGTTTTTCGACAATCGGAACTAACATCTCAACTGTTGACAACTAAGGTAGTCCACTTACTCGAATCACCTCAAATCTTAGAACAGATGGCTCAGAAAGCCGCTTCCTTAGCAGTGACAGATAGTGCTGAGCGTTTAGCTACCTTAGTGCGTCAGTTAGTGATTTGAAGGCAGGAGGCAGAAGGCAGGAGGCAGGAGGCAGAAGGCAGGAGGCATGGTGGTGAAAAAATGTTTTCACCACCATGCCTGAAAATTCCTATCTCCGCGTCTCCGTGTCCCCGCGTCTGGTGCGTCTATTTTCAGATTATCCTCGAGTACGGATGAAAATCTCTTTGTCTCCGCGTCTCCGTGTCCCCGCGTCCCCGCGTCTCTTTTAAACTCAGACGTTCACACTACAGTTAGAAAACAATAACTAGTCATCATAGATATCCCTAGGTGGGTTTTGTCAATAATTGCTGAGAAAGGTTAACATTAGTTAATACAAGATGTCTATTTTCGGGCTCCCAGAGCCTAACTCTTAGGAGGAATAAGCGGTGAATAAGAAATGGAGAAACGTTGGGTTGTATGCACTACTAGCAATAGTAGTCATTGCTCTAGCAACAGCATTTTTAGACAAACCTTCCCAAAACCGGAGAACTGAGTCCTATAGCTACCTAATTCAGCAAGTTCAATCTCAAAATATTGAAATTGTCAAGATCAGTGCTGACCGAACTAAAGCTCTAGCTACAGATCAAAAGGGTACGCAGGTTGAGGTAAATCTACCTAATGATCCAGAGCTGATTAACATTCTCACTCAAAATGGTGTAGATGTTGCCGTGCTACCCCAGAGTGATGAAAGCTTCTGGTTCCGAGCTTTAAGCAGTCTCTTCTTCCCCATTCTGTTGTTGGTGGGACTATTTTTCTTGCTGCGCCGTGCCCAAAGTGGCCCTGGCTCCCAGGCAATGAACTTTGGTAAGTCCAAAGCCAGAGTACAAATGGAACCCCAAACTCAAGTAACTTTTGGGGATGTTGCTGGTATTGAACAAGCTAAGCTGGAACTAAATGAGGTAGTTGACTTCCTCAAAAATGCTGACCGCTTCACTGCTATTGGAGCGAAGATCCCCAAAGGTGTGTTGCTAGTTGGACCTCCAGGAACCGGTAAAACCCTCCTAGCTCGTGCTGTTGCTGGAGAAGCAGGTGTACCCTTTTTCTCTATTTCTGGTTCTGAGTTCGTAGAAATGTTTGTCGGGGTTGGTGCTTCCCGTGTCCGGGACTTGTTTGAACAAGCTAAGGGTAATGCCCCCTGCATCGTCTTTATTGATGAAATTGATGCAGTGGGAAGACAACGAGGCGCTGGCTTGGGCGGCGGTAACGATGAGCGGGAGCAAACTCTCAACCAGCTGCTAACTGAGATGGATGGTTTTGAAGGTAATACCGGTATCATCATTATTGCTGCTACCAACCGCCCCGATGTTCTAGATGCGGCACTGCTACGTCCTGGTCGTTTTGACCGGCAAGTAGTCGTCGATCGTCCTGATTACGCTGGTCGTCTGGAAATTCTCAATGTCCATGCTCGTGGCAAGACCCTTTCTAAGGATGTGGAACTAGAGAAGATCGCCCGTCGTACTCCTGGATTCACTGGTGCGGATTTATCCAATCTGCTCAATGAAGCTGCTATTTTAGCCGCCCGTCGCAGCCTCACCGAAATTTCGATGGATGAGGTTAATGATGCTATTGACCGGGTGTTAGCTGGTCCTGAGAAGAAAGACCGGGTGATGAGCGAGAAGCGCAAAGCCCTGGTAGCTTACCACGAAGCAGGTCATGCTCTAGTTGGTGCTTTGATGCCAGATTATGACCCAGTACAAAAGATTAGCATTATTCCCCGTGGTCGTGCTGGTGGTCTAACTTGGTTCACCCCTAGCGAAGACCGCATGGATTCAGGTCTTTATTCTCGTTCTTACCTACAAAACCAGATGGCTGTAGCTTTAGGAGGTCGCCTTGCTGAAGAAATTATCTTCGGTGAAGAAGAAGTGACCACTGGTGCTTCCAATGACTTACAACAGGTTACCCGGGTAGCACGGCAAATGGTAACTCGCTATGGTATGAGCGATCGCCTTGGCCCTGTAGCCCTAGGACGGCAGAATGGTAATATGTTCCTCGGTCGAGATATTGCCTCGGATCGAGACTTCTCCAATAACACTGCTGCGGCAATTGATGAAGAAGTCCGTAAGTTAGTTGATGAAGCTTACCGACGAGCTAAAGATGTGATGCTCAGCAACAAACACATCCTTGACACCTTAGCCAACATGTTAATTGATAAGGAAACCGTTGATGCTGAGGAACTGCAAGAGTTATTAGCGACTAACGACGTCAAAATGGCAGCGATCGCTTAATGAAGGCAGAAGGCAGGAGGCAGGAGGCAGAAGGCAGGAGGCAGGAGGCAAGAAAGCTTATCCTATCCTGCTTTAAATGGCAGGTTCTTCTCTCTCCGCGTCCCTGCGTCTCCGTGTCTGGCGCGTCTTCCTCCCCTTCCTATAAGGATACCGGCGAATGGGGGTTCATACCCCTAACCGACATTCAGTTTCCAGATTAATAGCACTAATTAATCCACTTGTGTTGTTGAGTAAAGATAAGATTTAACTGAAACAGACTAAGGAGTCAAAAAAAACTGATGCGCATGTTACATACAATGCTGCGAGTCGGCAACCTCGAAGAATCCCTCAAGTTTTACTGTGATGTCCTGGGGATGAAGCTACTGCGGCAAAAGGACTATCCCGGCGGTAAGTTTACCTTGGCTTTTGTTGGTTATGGAGATGAGTCAGAACACACAGTCCTGGAACTAACCTACAACTGGGATGTTGAAGAATATAATTTGGGAGATGCCTACGGTCACATTGCCCTTGGTGTTGAGGATATTTACCAAACCTGCGAACAAATCAAGCAACTCGGCGGGAAAGTTGTACGAGAGCCAGGACCGATGAAACATGGTTCCACAGTAATTGCCTTTGTTGAAGACCCCAATAGCTATAAGATTGAGCTGATCCAACTGGATGTCGGCAGGGGTCTCCCGTTATACCAGTAAGGGTTAGCGGGAGGGGAATGCCGACCAACAAATAAATTGAGCGAAGCGAATTCCTTATTTTTGGGTTTCCTGTTGCCCGACATAATTTTTGAGTTGTTCAATGGTTACACCCCCACAACTAGCAACAAAATAGGAACCAGTCCAGAATACTGGTTTGTAATAAATTTGGCTCAAATAATCCTCGAACTCTTTACGAATCAGACGGCTAGAAACTGTTTTGAGGTTGGCGATAAATTTACTCAGTTGAACTTGAGGATGGTAGCGAATTAATAAGTGTACATGGTCTTGTTCCCCAGTGAACTCCAGTAATGAGGTCTCCCACTTTAAGCAGGTTTCATCAAAGATAGTAGACAACCTATCATGGATAGCCCTGTTGATAACCTTTTTGCGGTATTTGGTCACCAATATAATGTGAGCAGTAAGAGAATAGACAGACCTATAGCCTTTGTCGTATTTAGTTGTCATTTGATAGCAGTAAACTGTACAATGGTAGTTATGATTCTAACCTACTGTTACCGAATTAAACCTAGTGCTGAGCAAGAGGCGACAATGTGCTACACATTGGAGCGGCTGAGGAGGCATTGGAATTATTGCCTTGGTCAGAGGTTAGACTGCTTAAGAATAACCCGTTGTCAAATTGACCGTTGTAGTCTTATTTCTGAGCCGATTGGGGAAATACCAGCTCAAGTTAACTATTACACCCAACAATCGGCTCTCAAAGAAACAAAGAAACTTTTCCCAGACTACAAAAACATTTGGTCTGAATCTCAACAGGTCAACTTGCAACGATTGAACAAAGCATGGGAGCGCTGGCTAATTCCGGATAAATCTGGCAAACGCGGTGGACGCCCACGGTTCAAAAAAGTAGGTGAACTTCGCTCTTTTGTATATCCCAGAGTTAATTGTCAACGAGCTGGCGCACACCTGAAAAATGGGATACTGAAACTATCAAAGATAGGAGAGATGCCCATAATCATGCATCGCCCCATTCCGGATGGTTTTACTCTTCATACTTGCACCATAGTTCAGAAAGCTGATGGCTGGTATTGTTGTTTTGTCATTCAAGATGAAACTGTGCCAGAGCCCATGCCACTAGATGAGATTCATAGCGCAGTGGGTGTTGATGTCGGGTTGAAAGAGTTTCTGACAACCTCTGATGGCAAAACGGTTCCGATTCAGCAAACCTATCGTAAAACTCAGTCTCATCTAGTTCGTCAGCAACGCAAACTTGCACGTAAAAAAGCAGGTTCAAAACGAGCTGAAAAACAGAAAAACTTCATCGCTAGAATTCATCAGCGCATTGGTCGAATCAGGGAAAATTTTCACTACAACACAGCTCACAAACTGGTCAAGCAGTATGATTTGATTGCAGTGGAAGATTTGAACATTAGAGGACTAGCTCGAACCAGATTGAGCAAATCGATTTTGGATGCGGCTTGGGGTAAGTTCATCAACATCTTGGAGGCAGTGGCGGTCAAACGCGGCGTCCGAATTGTTGCAGTAAACCCTCACGGCACATCACAAAATTGTTCAAACTGTGGAGTGAAAGTCCCGAAAACTTTGTCTGTTCGGTTGCATGAATGCCACATTTGTGGCATCACCCTGGACAGAGATGAAAATGCCGCGATCAATATTTTGAATCGAGCATTAAGCGTTAGCGAAGCGGGGCGAAGCCCGGTGGGACTCATCTTGCCTGCGCGTGGAGGCTTAGTCAGCGGACTGCCAGCGAAGCGCGAACTTCCGAGTAGAGAATGGGTTCAACTGTCTCTATTTTAGAAGCCCCCGTTATACCCGTTCGCGTTAGCGTCTCCGCAGGAGAAGGGTTAACGGCGGGAGAACGTCACCTAGGAACTCAAGGTTCTGCTAAGAAGCAAGAAGCGACTTGAGTATGTTGTTTGTTATTTGTACTTTGTGAGCTTTGACCAACAACCAATAACCAACAACCAATAAGTTTTTATTGCTTTTTGTGTATTTTTGTAAATTTAATTAAAAAATGACGGCGATGAGCAAGTAAGATCTAACCCAGAGAATTTCAGTTCAACTATTTAAAATTGTTGGCTCTATTAGGGAGGATAATATAGATATGCCATTGACAGGATTGTTAGGTATAGGTTTGGGCTTCTTGGGTAGCATTAATTGGGAGTTACTGGCTCAGTTAACCATGCTAGCGCTGGTGGTGCTTGCTGGCCCAGTAGTTATTTTCGCTCTGGCTGCCCTTAAAGGTGACCTTTGAGATTTGGTTATTGGTAAAGAAATACAATTAAATAGGGAGCTAGTCCAGTATTTTTAGAAAAGTTACCCAGTTTTTGAACAGACTATCTAATTTTCCTCATCCTGGCTACTTGCTCTCGCTTCGTCTGGTTCTTGGTATGAGAAATTAGAGCAGACGAGTTTTTTTTGATATTTTACAGAACAATAAGCAAAGAGTACTCTATTGCATCATTTTAGGTGTGTCGCGCCAGTATTGCGATCGCCCATAAGTGAAAATCATACCCAAAATTAGCGGCAATCCTGCGATATGGCTAACCTCACCCCAAGGTCAAAGGATTAGGAGAAAATAGATCTTGTAGCCAGTTCTTGATAACTTAACCTTGAGCCACTCTCAATCCTCCCCATCCAACCCAGGGAGTAATAAACACCAAGAAAGCCACTTTAACCGCACCCGTGCTTGTTTGCGGCAAG
Organism: Caldora sp. SIO3E6; assembly: GCA_010672185.1. Classification (GTDB taxonomy): domain Bacteria; phylum Cyanobacteriota; class Cyanobacteriia; order Cyanobacteriales; family Coleofasciculaceae; genus Caldora. The sequence goes on from JAAHHL010000170.1 coordinate 6,414, forward strand.
CCCTATCCTGGTATGCCAACTCTCGCCGCCACCAAAATCATCCTCCAGAGGTGGAACTGCAAGCAGCAGTGCGCCATGATTTGGAGCTTTTAAAGTCTAGCCTGGATAAACTAGACCAAGGAGTGATTCGCATTGCGGCTTTTGGTTTGGTAAGTCGCGGTAAATCGTCGGTTGTCAATGCCTTAGTGGGACAGAAAGTGCTGCAAACTGGTCCCCTCCACGGTGTTACCCAATGGCCTAAATCTGTACGCTGGACTACCGACGCGACAAGTAAGGTGCAAGTGGAGTTGATTGATACACCAGGATTGGACGAAATTCAGGGGGAAGCCAGAGCACAGATGGCAAGGGAGGTAGCTTCCCAAGCAGACTTAATTTTATTTGTCGTTGCTGGGGACATTACCCGTACTGAGTATCAGGCACTGTGTGAACTGCGGCAAGCCCAAAAACCCCTGCTTTTGGTGTTCAATAAAATTGACCTTTATCCAGAGCAAGATCGGGAAGCAATTTACCGGCAATTGCAACAATTAGGCACAAATAGTCTGAGTGATTACAGTCTCCAAAAGATGTTGTCCACAGAGGAGATTGTGATGGTGGCAGCAGAACCTTCACCTCTGGAAGTGCGAGTCGAGTGGCCTGATGGTAAGGTAACTTATGAATGGGAGAATCCACCTCCTCAAGTAGATCAACTCAAGCAGAAAATTTTGAATATCCTCAATCGGGAAGGACGCTCTCTGTTAGCTCTCAATGCTTTATTTCAAGCCAGGAGTGCAGAAGCGAACATCGCCCAAAAAACTCTAAAAATGAGGAAAATGGAAGCCGAAGAGTTAATCTGGCGCTTTACTAAATATAAAGCACTGGCTGTTGCTCTGAATCCTATTGGTATTGTAGATGTCTTGGGAGGTGCGATCGCTGATTTAGCCCTGATTCGCTCCCTATCTCAGCTGTATGGTTTACCAATGACAGGTTATCAAGCAGGGAATCTGTGGCAGAAGATAGTCTTTAGCTCTGGAGGTTTACTACTGGGTGAGTTGGGGAGCAGTATGTTGTTAGGATTGGGGAAGAGTGCCTCAGCAGTTGCTAGCACGGTTGAGGGTTCAGCAGGTTTGACAGCCTATGCGGGGACAGCTATTACCCAAGCTGGGATTGCAGGTTACGGAGCCTATGCTGTTGGACAGGCAGCGCAGGTTTATCTCGAACAAGGTTGTAGTTGGGGACCCCTAGGACCCAGTACCGTAATTAGAGACATTCTCCATCAGGTAGAGCCCAATACTATTCTCTATCGTTTGCGGCAGGAGTTGGAGGAACAGCTCGAAAGTTAATCTATAATGCATAGTCCTCTTTTAATGACTATTCTAATCTCCTAATCTCCTAATCTTCTGATGTCATGTCCGTCTAATCGCTTACGATAAAAATTCTCCGCGTCCCCGCGTCCCCGCGTCCCCGCGTCCCCGCGTCAGTGGGGATCGATAAACATTCTTAAGGATTACTCTGGGTTGGTTGCAAAGGACTTATTCTGAACCGGGAAATGATCTACTTGTAGAGTGTCTGGAACTGAGTATAATTTCTCCCCTTCATCTTCACATCGGCGTTAACTAAAGGAGGATCAATGTTAGACAAGTCAGTAACCGCAATTGAAGCAATTGACGCTAGGGAGATTTTAGATTCTCGGGGACGTCCCACAGTTGAAGCAGAAGTCCGTCTTCAGACTGGTGCTGTGGGCATTGCTCAAGTCCCTAGTGGAGCCTCAACTGGTACTTTTGAAGCTCATGAGCTGCGGGATGATGACCCCAACCGCTATGGTGGTAAAGGGGTATTGACGGCTGTACGGAACATTAAGGAGAAGATTACTCCTGAGCTCTTGAAAATGGATGCTCTTGACCAATCATCTGTTGACCTGAAAATGATAGCTCGGGATGGCTCGCCGAATAAAAAGAATTTGGGAGCCAATGCCATCCTTGCTGTTTCCTTGGCAACTGCCAAAGCTGCTGCTGATGAGTTGGCAATTCCTCTATATCGTTATCTTGGGGGACCCCTAGCTAATCTCTTGCCAGTACCGTTGATGAATGTGATTAACGGTGGTGCTCATGCGGATAATAATGTGGATTTCCAGGAATTTATGATTGTACCGGTGGGTGCAGATTCCTTCCGGGAGGCACTAAGGTGGGGTGCAGAAGTATTTGCTGCTTTAGCTAAAGTCCTCAAAGAGAAAAATTTGCTCACAGGTGTGGGGGATGAAGGTGGTTTTGCTCCCAACTTGGAGTCTAATCAAGCGGCTTTGGAATTGCTGATTGCGGCAATTGAAAAAGCTGGATATAAGCCAGGGGAACAGGTGGCTTTGGCAATGGATGTGGCTGCTAGTGAGTTTTATAAAGAAGGGCAGTATGTGTATGATGGCGCATCTCACTCCCCAGAGGAATTTGTTGATTATCTGGCTAGCTTAGTAGGACAATACCCGATTGTTTCCATTGAAGACGGATTGCATGAAGAAGATTGGGATAGTTGGAAATTGTTGAGTGAGAAGATTGGCAATCACATTCAGTTAGTCGGTGATGATTTGTTTGTCACTAATCCTACTAGGTTGCAAAAAGGCATTGACTTGGGTGCAGGCAACTCAATTTTGATTAAGCTCAATCAAATCGGTTCTTTGACGGAAACCCTGGAGACCATTGACTTAGCCACCCGTAATGGTTTTCGTTCAGTTATCAGCCACCGTTCCGGGGAAACGGAAGATACCACTATTGCCGACTTGGCCGTAGCAACTCGTGCAGGGCAAATTAAAACTGGTTCTCTGTGTCGCAGTGAACGGGTAGCTAAGTATAACCGGTTGCTGCGGATTGAGGATGAATTAGGCGATCGCGCTATTTATGCTGCGAAGGTAGGTATGGGGCCAAGAATTACCAAGTAATACTTACATCTTGCATCATCCTCTTAAGAAACACTCTGGCTAATGGCTAATCGCTAATTGCTAATGGCTAATGGCTAATTGCTAATTGCTTTCAAGAAACAAGGCAGAAGGCAGAGGGCAGAGGGCAGAAGGAAAGAAGGTTCCAAGGCTTTAAGGCTCTAAGGTTGGAGGTAGTGTTTCTGTCATTTGTAGGGGGCGGCGTGCCGCCCGTGGGGCGGCTCCTAAGAAACAAGGCAGAGGACTCCAAGGCAGAAGGGAAGAGGATTTCACAAAAGTTTCTTCCCTTCGTCGCGGGTGACAGTCGCCGCCAGTGGGGCGGCTCTTAAGAAACACATTCGGAAACCCTTGACCAGCAAAGACTTGAGATTTTCACTAAAAATGTGTTTCACCTCATCTGTTGCGGCGCAGGATTCGACCCCACACCCCACACCCTACACCCATTGGTGTCAACTTAAGGTGAAAAGCGCTTGAAGCTGGGGAGCGGAGGAGCGGAGGAGCGGAGGAGCAAGAGAATGCTCCTGTCGCTGGCTCTTTTTACTGTTAATCAGGTAGGGTAACGCTACCC
>JAAHHL010001700.1 GCA_010672185.1 Caldora sp. SIO3E6
GGAAAAATACTCTAGAGCAACAAAATTCCTCATCAGTAACCTTTCTCTCCCTAGATTTAGCAGATGTTGAAGGTTTAAAGAAAGCGATCGCTGCTGCTAATCTAGTAATTCATTGTCAAATCCTCTCGTAGTAAAGCATCGACGCATCTCAACGAAAAATATAGCATTCGCCAGGGCGGTTAAGACATTCTCAGGTAGGGCAAGTTAACAAGGGGCTTAAGCCCCTTGTCCTAATCGCCTTGGCGGTTGCTATATAGGGTTTGGTGCGATTTGCCGAGATGCGTCGATTAAGATCAAAATTTTTCCTCAAACCTTGATTACATATAGTTTTGACAAGATTTGGGGTGTTTTCCATTACTGCTCAGTTATTGATTCTCAACACATTTCTTTACATAGTTATAGCCCCGATTCTGTCCGACAATCCCGATTGCCGTTTTCAATACTATTTTCCGCTCTGCAATTTTCGTAGGCAATTTGAGCAGCATACCGTTCTGGCAATTGTGCTCTTTTGTCGAGAGCTTGCTTAAAGAATGCTAAACTTTCCTGTTCCTTACCTTGATTCCTCAGGATTTGCGCTTTGAGATAAAACAAATCAGGATTGTTGGGAGCCAATTCCAAGGCACGCTCCACAAAATCCATTGCTTTATCGTGCTCTTTCAAATCCCGATAGCCAACGGCAATACCGCGATAAGCAACATATTTGGGATGACCATAGGTTTCTAACTTTTCCACTGCATTGCCAGGGTCAGCAAATGGTACATTAACAGCTAACATCAAGTCCATGTAGCCTGTAAGCAAATTTAACTCTGGGTCGTTGGGGTCAATTTCTTTGGCTTTATCTACATACTGGAGGACTTTTTGCAATTTACTTAAGGCTCTGACTGGCCCTTCTTTTTTGAAATTGTAGGAACCTTCTAAAAAATGACCTGCTGCTGTATAGAGATTACCCCGTAAAGGGTCAGTGGTAACTAGTTGCTCTGCTGTTTCCCTAGTTTTGGAGGCATATTTTTTCAGAGTTTCCCAATCTTTCTCAATATAAGCCAGAGAAGCTAGCATGGCATACACCAAAGGCTCATTAACTTTGCTAGCTTCCGCTTGGCGTAGGTGCTTCTCAGCTTGTGCATAATTTCCCTCTTTGAAGATCGACTCAAATGCGGCTTCGGTTTGCTCATCAATGGTGTGAGGATCTTCTGGACGGAAGGGGTCTCCCGCTAGAGTAGGTGTCACCAACAAACCGATTACCACAGCTACAGCGCTGGCAAAGGCTTTTACTGTCTTTTGTGGTTTAGGGAACCAAATCATCATTGTCCTCCTCACAAAAAAATTAGGTTTAATCTAAAAGTCTGACGTTTCAATTAATTAGAGGTTCCAGAAGAAGGCAGGAGGCAGGAGGCAGGAGGCAGGAGGCAGGAGGCAGAAGGCAA
>JAAHHL010001701.1 GCA_010672185.1 Caldora sp. SIO3E6
GCAAGCCTAACACAGAAGAGGAGACGTGCAAGATACCGTGACTGGCGTTCTGAGGTGTGCGATGCGTGGGTTACCATTGGTGGGGGAGCTGAGGGAGATGAGGGAGCTGAGGGAGCTGAGGGAGCTGAGGGAGCTGAGGGAGCTGAGGGAGCTGAGGGAGCTGAGGGAGCTGAGGGAGCTGAGGGAGCTGAGGGAGCTGAGGGAGCTGAGGGAGATATTCCCAATTCCCAATTCCCAATTCCCAATTCCCAAACAACAAACAACAAACAACAAACAACAAACAACAATTCTCAATGAACACCCCTTCCCACTTCCTGATAAATGCTACTTTGGAAAAAAGCTTACCCAAAGTAAAGATTGTCAAGAGTGCATTTTTACTCGGTTCTATTGCTCCTGACTTACCCCTGTGGATTTTGTCCCTTGGGGCGATTATTTACTACCCTTTATTCAAAGGCTGGAGCCTAGAAGATACTGGCAATTATATGTTTGGAGAGTTGTTTTTCCAAAACCCTTTTTGGATTAGCTCCCACAACTTCCTCCACTCCCCAGTCGTACTTCTGCTAGGACTAAGTTTAGTTTGGTACTTACGCCGCCGCCATTCCCATTTGCCAACAGGTTGGTTCCTCTGGTTTCTGCTTGCTTGTCTGTTGCATACTACTCTAGATATTTTCACCCATGTAGATGATGGTCCCTTGTTATTTTTCCCCTTAGAGTGGACAGTCCGATTTCAGAGTCCAGTCAGCTATTGGGATCATCGCTACTACGGCAAGGAATTTACTATTTTTGAACAGGGATTGAATGTAATATTATCAATATATTTGATTGGTCCCTGGATTTATCGACGTATTCGTAATTGGATACGCTCGTATAATTCAAATTCTTGATTTTGTTATTGGTTGTTTGTCGTTTGTTGTTTGTTGTTTGTCGTTTGGGATTTCTTCTCTAAATCTTTGTGTACTTTGTGCCTTTGTGGTGAAAATATTTCCTAAGAAAACAGCTGCCAAATGTTAATTGTATGATCATCACTTCCACTAACTAACAAACACCCATCCGGACTAAAAGCAACAGAGCGAATAGTATTAGAATGTCCAGAAAGAGTGCGTAGTTGTTTGCCAGTGTGCCAATTCCACAATTCGATACTCTTGTCAGAGCCAGTAGCTAAAGTTTGACCATCTGCACTAAAGGCAACAGAGGTAATCCGATTCAACCTTGTCGAAAAAGCTTGCAGTTGCTTGCTCAGTTGTGGCTCCCAGATCTTAATGGTTTTGCCACTGCTACTAGCTAGAGTTCGACTATCTGGACTAAAGGCAATAGAGGTAATCCCGCCGGAGCGACTAAAATGGGTATGCAGCCGTGTACTAGTATAAGGATTCCACAGCTCTAAACCACCGTCCAGACTACCAATAATACAAGTCTGACC
>JAAHHL010001702.1 GCA_010672185.1 Caldora sp. SIO3E6
AAGTCGATTGACGCGGGTTTTGAAGTAATAAGTAATAAGTAATAAGTAATAAGTTAAGAGTTCAGGAGGAATTTTCTGATAAAAGTGCAAGGTTTTTGAACTAAAAAATACCATTTCCTTGCACTTTGCGAGACTAAAAACGATTGAAAGGCTTGTCTGGTATGGCTTCCACACTTATTCAGCAAACCCTATTTACACTTCTCAATTCTCAATGCTCAATTCCCAATACAGGAATGGGGAATAGGCTCACCACAATTGAATGTACCTCAATATGGATTAGGCGATCGCAAATTCTGTATTTTGATGCTGTTTAGTCTAAAATATCTCGATAAATTTGTTGTTGCCACATGGCAGACACAGCACATCGAAATTAACCGCCCTGGCTAACGGTACACCTATGGTGCAGCCGGGGCGGGTTTAGTTTTCTATAGCAACATCTTCTTCACCGAGGTAAGAAAACTCAATTCCCATTAGCTCTAAAATTTTGAGCAATTCGGTTGGTTCTAGCTGCATAACCTCTGCGGCTTTTTTCAGACTGATTACTCTAGCCAATAAAGCACCAATTAAAAAGAGAAAATTTTCCTTTTGTTCAATGCTCTGGAAAATCTGAACCTCTGAGGCAATTGTCTGGGTAAGTTCTTTGTTCATATATTATTCCCAATTCTCAAACAACAAACAACAAACAACAATTCTCAACTCTTATTAACATCACCCAACCGTGAGGTAATAAACCTATCCATCCAAGTTTCCAAATAGACTCGATTTGCCTCTTGTTCCTCCGGAGTCGTAGTATCGAGGGGATGAGGTGCTAAACCGACGATGGCGGCGGTAGTCACGCAAAACATTGACTTCTGGAAAGTTTGGCAAATACGCACCCGTACATCATCTTCTCCCCGGCGCGATCGCTGATACACTTCTTGGAGATAATCGGGAAGAAAATGAAGCATATCTTGCATGAGCAGAGTTGGTGGAATTCCAGCACCACCGATGGGCAAAGGATCTGCATACAAAGCCCCATAAGCAAATCTGCCTTGTTCATAGGGAATCTGATATGCTTGAGCATTGTAGGAAACTGTACCAAGGAAAGGTGTTCCTCGGAAGAAAACTGCCTCTACATAGGGAACACCAGTATCCATCAGGAAAGTCAAACCAACGGATTCGGGAATAATGTCATACCTCTGATTGCCAATCTGGGGTGCATAGGTAATCGGTTTGCTAGCGTCTGCGACTAAACCATTCAGGATATGCTCTACTACTTGAGGAATGGAGGTAATTTTCCCTTGGTTATAGGCATCAGACAGACTCATGAAGATATCACTCATCACTCGCCAGAATTGCCCTAATCCACTGTAATAAGCCAGTTGTCGTACTTGCTCAGGCAAAAACTCAGGAAAGATCTTGTCGATTCCCCCCATCAT
>JAAHHL010001703.1 GCA_010672185.1 Caldora sp. SIO3E6
TTGGGGGCTCTCTGGGCAAAACTTCAAGCAGGGAACATCGAAGTCTTAACCAGTGAACTAACTTTGATGGAGGTATTGGTTATACCAATTCGCAACTCAGATACATTCTTGACAGATGCATATGAGCGATTACTGCAATCACCTCAAATACAATTAGTTTCTATTGAACCACTTATCCTACGAGAAGCTGCGAGATTACGAGCAGTTACACCTTCATTGAGAACACCAGATGCCATTCATGTAGCAACAGCAATGACTTCAGAATGTAGCCAGTTCTTAACTAACGATCAAAGGTTAAGGATAATACCAGATTTACCTGTAGTAATTCTAGACGAGGTATTGACCTCATAAAGCCATCCTTCGGGAATACGGATTGAAAATAGATATGCGATCGCTTGCTTCTTAAAATATTTTATTAGTTGTAATTATCGTAATTTTTTTGCTATTATTTTAATAATGGGATAGGTGTACGCCTGTAAGGCATGAATGGACATTCCCAACTTTAAAGAAACATGGTGGAACTGGCATCTTGCCAGTCAACGATAATCTGGTAAATGTAGAATGGATGAATTGGGAATTAGCGATTGCCTACGACACCAGCGTAGCTGATTGCACTTAAACTCTCTTCTTCTTTGTGAACTTTGTGTCTTTGTGGTTAATGCATACCTAAAATAAAAATGTTAAGTGTCGCGTTCTAATACCTGAAACTCTAAGATTTTAGAAGACAAGCTTGCTGCCGACTCTTGGGCAAAAAGTTCATCTTTTAGTTTAAGATGGTCTCCTTTCCCAAGGTTACACGCTACCCAAAATCGAGCAAATGTAGAAGGCTCCATATTCTGCCTCACCACATGCGACGTGCAAAGCATCAATCGCTTTTAGTCCATTATGCTCTAATTCATTAGCTCTTTGGGAGATTGCTTCGTCAACTTCTTGCCTTAAGCTAGCCAACTGAAGATGAAGGTTGGTAAAATGTAGTTTGAGGATTTCTTGCACTAGTTCTGGATAATTTAATTTTTCCATACAACAATAGTTTGTTCTGAAGTTCTCCTCGATTGCGATAACTCACCAAGGGTTCAAACCCTTGGCTAACAGCCCAAGTCCACTTAAGTGGACTTAATCTATGAGCCGTGGAATTAATTCCACGGTGGTTGTGCGGGTTTTTGATAAATGTAACACTAAAATTAGTATGCGATCCTTAAAATCTTTTATTAGTTGTAATTATTGTAATTTTTTGCTATTATTTTTATAATGGGATAAGTGTGCGCCTGTAAAGTATGAATTGCTATTTATAGTTTATTATTATTGAACTAAAAGACCATGAAAATGTTGGCTAAACTACCGATAGATTTGCCAGAGGATAAACTAAAAAACTTTTGCGATCGCTGGCAAGTGAGGGAACTGTCTTTATTTGGC
>JAAHHL010001704.1 GCA_010672185.1 Caldora sp. SIO3E6
AATGAGCAGGAGGGAGAAGGCAGGAGGCAGGAGGCAGGAAGCAGGAGGCAGAAGGCAGGAGGCAGAAGGCAGGAGGCAGGAGGCAGAAGTCAGGAGGCAGGAGGCAGAAGGCAGGAGGCAGGAGGCAGGAGGCAGGAGGCAGGAGGTAGAAGGCAGGAGGTAGAAGGCAGGAGGCAGGAGGCAGGAGGCAGGAGGCAGGAGGTAGAAGGCAGGAGGTAAAGGCAGGTGACAAAATTTCACCCCCAGAGGATGAAAGTTGACTGTTCCTGATTCCCAATTCCCAATTCCCAATTCCCAATTCCCAATTCCCAATTCCCAATTCCCAATTCCCGATTCCCGATTCCCGATTCCCGATTCCCAATTCCCAATTCCCAATTCCCAATTCCCAATTCCCAATTCCCAATTCCCGATTCCCAATTCCCAATTCCCAATTCCCGATTCCCAATTCCCAATTCCCAATTCCCTACATGAAAAACTGCTAAAACCATTAACATACAGTAGACAATAGACAACGAGACAAAAAGCTGATTGTTCTTGTGGCAATCAATTTATGGTGTGTGGAAGTTTCAACAGAGCTCAAAACAATGCGCTTATCTCCTTTGTTAGCGGCGACAATCGCCGCTGTAGCCAGTGTTAGTCTAGCTAAGCCCAGTAGTGGACAAACTACCGAGTTTACCACTGATACCCCAGAGGCAAATGGAAAACTATCGATTGATGAACTGGGATGGGAAAAAATATTCCCCAATCTACCATCTCCTACAGGTGTCCCAGCTACTGCTTCTAGTTCCCAATTCTCAGTCCAAGTTCCAGAAGTTCCAGAATCTAATCTGAAAATAGACGTGGGGACGCGGGGACAGGGGGACACGGAGACACCAGAGTTTTCATCCTACGTTGTGAATGAAAGTTCGTGGGAGTCAGACTTGATACCAGAGCAGATCATTGTCCAACCAGATGAAAGTCCGGTACTGGCACAAGAGACCCCAAATGGGGAAATTGAATTTGAGGAGGAGGAGAGCCTCTCAGACGAGGAAAATCAACCATTTGAACCTTCACAACCAACTACACCAGTACCCCCAACCATTACCCCAACCCAGACCCCTCCTGAAGCAGCCGAGCCGCGAGTGCTTGTAGCGGAAGTCTTAGTTGATGGAGCGCCGCCGGAACTAGAAAGTGAAATCTATAGGGTGATTCAAACCCAACCTGGACGCCCAACAACTCGCTCTCAATTGCAAGAAGATGTCAATGCAGTCTTTGCTACAGGCTTCTTTTCCAACGTTGATGTTGAGCCTATTGATACTCCTTTGGGTGTCCGTATCACCTTTTTGGTCACTCCTAACCCAGTATTGCGGGAGGTTGCAGTTGATACTTTGCCCACAGAGGGTGAACGTATATTGCCTCAGGAAGTAGTAGAC
>JAAHHL010001705.1 GCA_010672185.1 Caldora sp. SIO3E6
TCTTCTAGCAGATCCAGCATTTCCCGGATTGCTTTGTAAGCTTCTTCATTATTGGTGTAGGAGTGAGCATCACCAACATATTGAGTGCGAATTGCTTCCCAATCTACTTGATTGAAGGTAGCATCTACATATTCACGGTTAATGATTTGCCAAACTTCGTCAACTAGCTCTTTAGGACTATCCTGAAAGGAAGCAAGAATTTGAGGCGAATGAATACCAGCACCTGTTACCGCAACAGTTGTCAATACTACTGCTGTCGCACCAAGAACTAGACCACGTTTTGAAATTACCATAATCCCTTACAAGCTGGAGGAAAACTACTGCCAAGGAGTTACGCTCACTTTAACACAAGCAATATCTAGGAAGCTTCTATTGATAGCTTTCCATACCTCAAAGCCAGTAAACTTGAGGAAAAGAGGAGAAAGAGAGAGTTTTGCTGAATTAACCTTATTATACATCCCTTTAGTTTACCGCTTTTTGTCTGCTCTCAATCGGGTCGCAAAGCTCACGATCCTGAGCTCTCACTTTTGGATTATGTTGTAGATAGTCTCGCAGCCAGTTGCAGCTATTGTTCAAGAGATGATCCACATCCAAATTCCAAACCGTTACTGTATTATCTAGACTAGCCGAGGCAAGGGTTTTACCATCATTGCTCCAACCAACGCTAGTAACTCGAGCTTGGTGACCTACCAATGCTTTGAGTAAGGTGTCGTCCTGCCGCCAGAGTTGAACCTGGTTATCCCAGCTGGTAGTTGCCAAAATTTCACCGATCGGACTCCAAACAACTTTAGCGACGCTATCGGTATGTCCCTTCAAAGTTGTTTGCAATTCTCCATCGCGACTCCACAGTTTCACTGTATTATCATAACTTGCGGAAGCTAGCTGTTGAGCATCCGGCGAGAAATTGACATCCAAAACCCAATTGTTGTGACCCGTAATAGTTTTTAACAAAACTCCATCTGCTGTCCAGAGTCCTACTGTATTGTCATCACTAGCAGAAGCTAGCAGCTGGCCATCAGAACTAAAACTAACAGCATTGACGCGATCCGTATGACCTCTTAAAGTTTTAATCAAATTGCCTTTGCGATGCCATAGTTTTACAGTCCCATCCCGACTAGCAGAAGCTAATCGTTGGGAGTCGGGGCTAAAGCCGATATCTAATACCCAATCTTTATGTCCCTCTAAGGTTTTAATCAAGTTGCCGTTGCGATGCCATAGTTTCACTGTACCATCTCGACTAGCAGAAGCTAGTAGCTGACCATCCGCACTGAAACTAAGGCTATCAATGCGTGCACCATGACCTTTTAAGGTTTTTAGTAGTTTACCATTACGATGCCATAGTTTCACTGTACCGTCATTACCAACAGTAGCAATCAGCTGGCTGTCTGGTGCAAATTGAACATCTCTCACCA
>JAAHHL010001706.1 GCA_010672185.1 Caldora sp. SIO3E6
TACCAAGTACCATTCTGCTATAGACTAGATAGGAGTCAAAATTAGAGAGCTTAAATGGATTGCATTCAACTGAGCGGCATTCGTTGCTATGGCTACACAGGGTACTTACCAGAAGAGAAGGTCTTAGGACAGTGGTTTGAAGTTGATTTAACGATTTGGCGGGATTTGTCAGCATCAGGAGAGAGTGATGATATTGCCGATACTCTTGACTATCGTAGTGCGATTGAGACAGTTAAGCAGTTGATGAAAAACTCAAAATGTGACTTAATCGAAAAATTAGCCGCTGCGATCGCTAATGCTATTCTGGAGTTAGAAGCAGTCCAAAAAGTTCAGGTGCGGTTAACGAAGCCTACTGCTCCTATCCCTGACTTTGGTGGCAAAATTACTATTGATATCACTAGAGCTAATTGAGAATTGGGAATTGGGAATTGGGAATTGGGAATTGAGAATTACGTCTTCCTCTGTTTCACAGAAGCAAGTGCACGGTTTTTAAGCCCATCGGTACAATTTCCTTCCACCGACTGAAAAATTCCCTAAAACCTCATCACCTCATAAATATCGCTAAAATATCAATAGTAACTCCCAACACACCAACCATGGCTACTAGACATATACGCTTTGATTGGGCCATCAAAAGACTACTGCGCAATAAAGCTAACTATGTAGTCTTGGAAGGGTTTTTAAGCGAACTATTACATACCGACATCACCATCAAAACCCTCCTCGAAAGTGAAGGTAATCAACAGACAGAGGAAGATAAAAGCAACCGGGTAGATATCCTCGCGGAAACCGATTCGGAGGAGCTAATCCTCATCGAAGTACAAAACAACTCCCAACTCGATTATTTCCATCGGATGCTCTACGGTGTCTCTCAACTAGTCACCGAATATCTCGCACAAGGGGAAGAGTACGGCAAAATCAGGAAAATCTACTCAGTCAATATCGTCTACTTTAACGTCGGCAAGGGAGATGACTATATCTATCGTCAGCGCTGTGAGTTCATGGGGATGAACCTCGGAGATATCCTGGAACCAACCCTAGCACAAGAAAGAAAATATCAGATAAAAAAAATAGCAGATATCTTCCCAGAATACTACCTGCTGAAAGTAAAGAACTTTAAGGGGTTAGCGAAAAACAGCCTCGAAGAATGGATCTATTTTCTCAAAAACAGCGAAATCAAAGAGGAATTTGGAGCCAAAGGTATGGTGGAAGCCAAGGAAACCCTGCGAGTCAATAATCTCTCAGAACAAGAAAGAGCGGCATACAATCGTTATATGGACAATAAGAGTTACGAAGCGAGTATCTTGAGTACCCAAGAGTTTGAGGTACAATGGCAAATCGAACAGATTGAACAAGCAGAAATTAGAGCTAGGGAAAAAGGTAGAGAAGAAGGTAGAGAAGAAGGTA
>JAAHHL010001707.1 GCA_010672185.1 Caldora sp. SIO3E6
GCTTGGGAAATGGCACAACAATTGCAAGCAGCTGGACAAGAAGTAGCGCTGCTGGCTTTAATCGATAGCTATGCACCCAGCATGTCTGAACTAGAAACCGATGAAGCCTCTTTAGCTAATTCTCTAGCAGCGGATTTAGGCGGTTTATTTGGAATCGAACTCCCTCTGACACAACTCAACCTGGAACAACTCCAGCTGGAAGAGCAATTACAGCAGATCTTTACTGTAGCCAAACGTCTCAATCTCCTGCCGCCAGAGGTAGGTATGGAGCAAATGCGCTACTTATTCCAAGTATTCCAAGCCAACCGAGTTGCGATCGCTAACGATCAACCTCAGCCTTATTCTGGTAAAGTAGTCCTGTTTTGTGCCAGTTCCTCAGCAGAAGACCGAGGTTGGAGTCCTCTAGCTACAGGGGAGTTGGAAACCCATACTATTCCCGGCGACCATTACGCAATGATGCTGCAACCCCAGGTCCGAATTCTTGCCCAAGAGCTAGAAGCTTGCTGGAATGTGGGACTTAACAATTGTGTAGTTAGATCTAACTAGGGTTTGCTGTATAAGTGTGGAAGCTATGCCAGACAGGGATTTCAATCATTTGGCGAGCTAAACACGTCCCAGGAAATCTGGTAAAATACCTCAAAACCCTTGCACCGCCCTGACGGGAACATGTACCGAAAATATGAATCAGCGTCTACCCAACCGGAAGATTTTGAGTTTCCCTTGTCGGGAAAGTTATCACATGATAACAGATGGGTAATCATGGCATCCCTGGTACCATGGTCAGAATTTGAAGAGGAATACGCCAAAAATTTTGCGTCGGAGATGGGAGCACCAGCACTACCATTTCGGACAGCTTTGGGGGCATTAATAATTAAAGAAAAATTGGGAATAAGCGATAGAGAAACAGTAGAACAGATTAAAGAAAACCCCTATCTCCAATACTTTATAGGTCAAACAACTTACAGCAACTCTGCACCATTTGATGCCTCACTCTTAGTAAAATTTAGGGAAAGGATAAAGGGAGAGCTAGTCAATAAAGTAAATGAAAAGATGGTGTGGGAGGAGCTAAAAAAAAGCTCAAATGAGTTATCAGATGAAAATTCCGAAAAAGAAGAAGAAGAAAAAAGCCAGACAACCAATCGAGGACAATTACTGTCAGATGCAACTTGTGGACCAGCAGATATTAGCTACCCGAATGATTTGGGATTACTAAATCAAGCTAGAGTTGCGAGCGAAGAAATAATAGATACACTCTATGAAGCAGTAAGGAAAAAATTAAAGAAAAAGCCAAAAACCTATAGGAATCTGGCCAGGAAAAATTACTTAAAAGTAGCAAAAAAAAGAAGACCAAGAACTAAAGAAAGAAGGAAAGCAATAAAGAAACAACTGCAATATATAAAAAGAAAT
>JAAHHL010001708.1 GCA_010672185.1 Caldora sp. SIO3E6
GAGGTGCGGGCACGAGGGACGGGTGTGGACGAGGGGGCGTGAGGTGGGTGGGGGAGCGGAGGGAGCTGAGGGAGGTGAGGGAGCTGAGGGAGCTGTTAGCGCAGCGGAACGTTAGCGCAGCGGGGCGTAGCCCAGTTCGGGAGCTAAGGAAGCTGGGGAGATAGGGGAAAAATCTAGATTTATAGGCATTATAACCGATATGATAAGTTTTTCTTGTATATTACTTATTACTTATTACTTATTACTTATTACTTATTACTTCGTATTCCACATTTTTAGCTGTGTCGCGCCACTAGCCCATATAGAGCATGAAAGAAGAACAATTTCCAGCGAGACTTCTTAATGACCATGGAGACATATTGGCTAAGTCAAGTTGGGAGTGGGCTGAGTGGGTAGATAAGTCAATAGTTTTTGCGGAGGAAGGAATCCTTTACAAAATTTACCTTAAAAGTTCTAGTAAACTAAGTGAACCAAAACTGCTCCATGATTTTAACGAGTATAAATTTGAAAGCAGGCAAGCACCGTATTGAAACAAGCGCTCACAAAACACTGCTTTATTCAAGATTTTAGATCAAAATAACGCAAACACAGATCCATGCGATCGCCTACGGCACCAGCCTAACTGCTGGCTTGAATTGACGCTCTAGGAAATTTACTCAAAACTTGTTACTTGTTACTTGTTGCTTTTTACTAAAAAAGCATTCCCATTCGACTTTTTAGATATCCTATGAATACCGATGCTACCCCAAGCCTGATTTCACCTGCTGTTGTTCCCCTTCAACCCAGCAACAATCCTCCCTTAAAATTAGGGATTATGGCTTCTGGCAATGGTACTAACTTTGAAGCGATCGCTCAAGCAATCCAAGATGGGCGACTTAATGCCCAAATTCAACTGTTAATTTACAATAATCCAGGGGTGAAAGCGGTAGCAAGAGCCCAAAATTGGGATGTTCCAGCGGTACTAATCAATCACCGGGATTATCCCCAACGAGAGGATTTAGACAGCAAAATTGCCCAAACCTTGCAGGAGTACGAAGTGGAATGGGTAGTAATGGCAGGCTGGATGCGAGTGGTAACATCGGTACTTATCGATGCCTTCCCTAACCGAATCATCAATATTCATCCCAGCTTATTACCCAGTTTCAAGGGAGTGCGAGGAGTAGAACAAGCCTTGGAAGCTGGGGTTAAAATTACTGGCTGTACGGTTCATCTAGTAACCCTGGAAGTAGACAGTGGCACAATTTTGCTCCAAGCTGCTGTCCCTATCTTACCCAACGACACACCAGAAACCCTACATGCCCGCATTCAAGTGCAGGAACATCGAATTTTACCACAAGCGATCGCTTTAGCAACAAGTTTACGCTAAAGCTGGCGAGAATGGGGAAGAAAAACCTCATTGAGGATAA
>JAAHHL010001709.1 GCA_010672185.1 Caldora sp. SIO3E6
TTTCTAATCGCTTTTTAGTCGGAGCGATCGCGTAGGAGTAGGAGTCTTCAATTGCCAAATGCATACCTGGATGCCCCCCAATCGGAACAGCACCTTGTTCATCTAATCGAGCGGTTAACGCTGAATCAACTATCTCTCCCCAAAGATTTTAGTAACCCACATTCCGCACTTCCCTCACTTCCCGTACCTCCGACACTTTTCAATTTTCAATTTTCCCATTAACTTTATGATGAAGTGGCTATAAGGTTCTACTCCATGATACTGTGGGCGAATCAGCTGGGGGGTCAGACCCCTCCCCAAACCCCTCCCCTAAGAGGAGAGGGGCTTTCCGGCTCCCCCTTCCCTTGCAGGGAAGGGGGCTGGGGGGTTAGGTCATGCAAGTGATGTACAAAGCGCTAAAAGTCTTGCCAATTCAGCAGTTGCTCAGTATGAAGGGTCAGCGCCCTCGCTTAATTGACCCACAGTATCCTCCATTATCAAGCGGGAAGGTATGTTATGTCTGCTGAGTCTAAATATGTGCAATTCCTCTGGAAAGACACCACAACTGGCGAGTTAAAACAACCACAGTTAGCTGCGCCGGTGACTATTGGTCGAGAAATAGACCAGATGCCGAAAGAGGTAGGAGGACAGTCGGTTACCCCTCTAGAATTGAACCACCAGCAGATTTCTCGATTTCACGCTTTGATTACAGTGGTTAATGAACAAGTATACATCACTGACCAAAGTACCAATGGGACATTTCTCAATGGGCGACCAATTCGCCCTGGTATTCAACCCCTTTCGAGTAAAGACACTCTCCGCATCGGTCCCTATAAAATGACGGTTACTTTAATCAGAGACAATGACCTTGATGCTACTGAGAGAAACCGTGAGCAGACAAATTTATCCCAGCATTTTGAGACCCTGCCCAAGAATGCCCTGGCGATTTGGTTAATTGGCCCGGTCATATTATTGTTAATGGGCATTGGAGTCTGGTTTTTAGTAACTAATGTACTAGAGCGTTCTCGTCCTAAAGTACCCACTACTCCCAATTCGCTGGTGGAGCCAGGAAAGTTGGAGGATTATCGCGCTACAAGTTTAGGTTAGGACATTCCTAAATCGACAAAAACTACTGACAACTTACTCTTCCTGATGCCTAGCCCGTAGCACTGTAAGTTGATTGATGGGAAGCGGGGGAAGATTGATTTTTATTAGTGGTGGTGAATTTTTTTCATGAGGAATGTCTTCGGAAGGCGACGCTGGAGAATCTGGTTACTGGCGGGGTTGACGCTGTTGCTGACATTGGTATCTGTTCCCAGCGCAGCCCAAACTACTTCAGCGAACAACAATGATAAGGCTGCCATTGTAGTAGATGGTCAAGTTGTGTTGAGGTAGGTAATACGAGCAACTCTACTGCTGCTGAACA
>JAAHHL010000171.1 GCA_010672185.1 Caldora sp. SIO3E6
TGCTGTACTAGCAGGAGATTTTTTGTTTGGTCAATCTGCCTGGTATCTAGCTAATCTCGGTAATCTAGAGGTCGTCAAACTACTCTCGGAAGTAATTAAGGACATGGCAGAGGGGGAAATTCAACAGGGATTGAATCGATTTAATACCACCACTACCATTGAAACTTACCTAGAGAAGACCTACAAAAAGACGGCTTCCCTAATTGCCAATAGTGCTAAAGCAGCTGGAATACTCAGTGGTGTATCAGCAGATATTGCTGAACATTTGTACCACTATGGACGCCATCTTGGGTTGGCTTTCCAAATTGTAGATGATATTCTGGATTTCACAGCTTCAACAGAAGTCTTGGGTAAGCCAGCAGCTTCCGATTTGATTAGCGGTCATTTGACTGCGCCAGTCTTATATACCCTGAAAGAGAACCCCCAGCTGGAGGTGCTAATTGAGCGAGAGTTTGCTCAAGCAAACGATATTGAGCAAGCGATCGCATTGGTCAAAGAAGGACGAGGTATTGAACTCTCCCGTGAATTAGCAGCACACCATGCTCAGGCTGCCGTACAAAACCTAGCCGAACTTAAGCCTTCAGAGTCATGTCAAACTCTGATTGATTTGGCTGATTACGTACTAAGTCGTCTGTACTAGCGATAGCTTTATCAAAATGATTTAGAGGTAAGCTGAGTGTCTTCAAGGTATGCATCTATCTGCTGATACTGAAGCAAAACAGGGGCTTGGTCTAAATCACAAGTTGCTGTTTAACCTACTCTGGCTCAAGAAAACAATTTTTCTAACTTGTCAGGCTACCTACAACAGAACAACTAGGACTAAGAGTATGCACACCACTGGCTATCAAGGTGTATACTTCAGTCAAACATATCTTTAAGAAAGTCGCAACCATGCTGAGCAGTATGGTGATGAGTTATTTGATCCATGCTGCTTCCAGCGGATTATGAGTAACCTTTCCGGTATAGGAATACAATTGAGGTAACTAACCTGAAGCTAACAATCTTAATATCTTATGGCTGAGTATCAAAAGATTGAATATCGCATTGGCAAAGACGGCAAAATTACTGAAGCTGTCATCAACGGTACCGGAACTGGTTGCACTAATACCACTTCAGAAATCGAAAAAGCTCTGGGAGAGATTGATGAACGAGAACTATTGCCAGAATATTATGAGGGAGACGAAAGTATTACAACTACATCAACTGAGTCTGTAACTCAGATTTAGAGAGGCTTGTCATGGCTGAGGATACCAATCTGTTCTTGTTCGGTTGCTTCCTATGGTTGGGAGTGACAATGCTGATGTTGTTACTGCTGAACTCTAATAACCAAAATAGTACGGAGCAGCAGAATGACGAAGTGTGGCGCGAGATTCTTTTGAATCGCCTTCGCAAACGTCGGCATCAGTTAGGAATTCCTACCTGGGAAGCTTTACGGGCAAAATCTGGTTTGACTAGCTATGAGTTGCAGCAGGTGTGTAAGGGAGAAATCGGACAACTCAAAATATCTCAGTTGAGGAAACTGGCTACCGCGTTAGATTGGAGTCTCGAAGAGTTAATACACAATATTGATTACCAGTCAATCTTATTAGTAGCCAAATCACGGATATCTAACCTAGTTAAGGCAACTACTGAAGCTACTAAACTGAGACAACTACAACAACAATGTTTCCGGCTCCGCAAAGAATTGCAGCATCAGTCTAAACAGCTAAACACCGATTTTCAGAAATCTACTTTTGAGCAGTTGCAAACTTTGTTAACAAACTACCCAAGTGCCAGCCAAATGGCTCAAGCCAAGCCAAATTTGCCTGCTAAAAATTTGACCTCCTTGTTCACACCTCTAGAGAATTTGCTACAGAGTTGGGGTTATGAACCCATCGGTAAACCTTGGGAACAAGTGCCTTATAATCCTCAGTTACATCAGGCTGACACCGATGATATTAAGGAAGGAGAATTGGTTTACGTTCGATTTATTGGTTATCGCGATCGCCAGAGCAATGACCGTAATACAGCTAAGACAACAGGTGATACCCAGCAAACCAAGATCCTTTGTCCGGCAAAAGTCAGCCGTACCCTTCCTGGAGGAATAAAAAATTAGGCATCTTTGGGTAGATATATAAAAGAGCTAAATTTTGTAACGAATATTTATTGCTGAATAAGTTCCTTGTGCCTGACTGCAAGATTTGTACCTTAATGTTGACTTAACTCATCACTATTGAGCTGTAGCTTATGCTTGTAGCATATAATATAGCAACTTAAGTAGTATGAAAGTTGGCAAGGCTTTTGGTAGATATAGGAAAAAACTTCCTTATTTGTTTGTTTATATAGATCCTTGGGCTGTGCTTATCTTTTTGGGAGGCTTGAGCATAGTATTATGGCTCTCCCGTACTTATGGTGAAAACTCCGGTATTTCTGATAGCTTCCTCGAAAATATATTTCTGTCATCCTTTCTCTGTAAGGAATACAGAAATGATAATCTCAGCTTATCACCCTAACTACTGGAGAGCCACAATGATCAAGAAACAGATCAAGCTTTTCGCTTAAATCAAGTATCAGCAGTGTTCCGCGTCCGTGCTTTGGGAAATAAATCTATCTCTGAACTGGTGCAACAACATCAGGGACGATTACTGCCAATTGCCCAAGCTGAAGCAATGACCATTAAGTATCCAGCTTTTGAACCAGCGACTATTCCTATTGGCGCATACAGGGGTAATCCTCCTGTACCTGCAAATAATTTGGCAACGGTAGTTGTGCAAAGAACACTTTTGGCAAGCGAAGAAGTGGATAACAGAATAATCCAAAAAATCACGGCTATTTTAGATGAACATCGCCAAGAACTAGCTAAAGTTCTCCCTGAAGGATATAAACCCTTAGTTGCTAGCGTCAGTCGTCCTAGCACTCAGGGAGGCACAGGTGTCCCTATCCATCTAGGTACGCTGGCTTTTTACGAGAGAGAGCAACCCTCCTATGTCCAGGAAAATGCTGATTTTTTAGCATTAATTCTAACTGTTGTTCTCTTGATTGGTTCTGGAGTTCGCCAGTTGAAAGTGTGGATTGAGCAGAGTAAGAAAGATACTGCTGATGAATTCATATCATCAGCTATTAAGTTGATGAATGTCCAAGGAAAAGGCTTGGAACAGAAGCAACAAGAACTGGATCAACTTTTTGGTAAGGCGGCATCCGACTTAATTGAGGAAAAAATTTCTCAGGAATCTTTCCGAACTTTTAACGAAGCTTATAAGACAGTCAGGGAAGTCATCGAACACCAAAGAATAATCGCACTTGAACAGGGCATGAGACCAGAAAGTAAGCAAATTGACAATGCCAAATTTAACCTTGATACTAAAGATAAGAGCAGTATCAATACAAACCTTGGCAACTATCAAGAGAAGCTCGGTAGTAATTCCCTAGGGCAAATGGAAGGTAATATAATCAACACTACCAAAGCCAAAACCAACTTTACTCAGGGCAAACGCACAAATAAAAGAAGGAAGAACGATGTCAAGTAAAGAGTTGATACCTAATACCCATTGGTGACAAGTTAAGGCAAAATCGTCGTTGTCAAGGAAATGGAGAAGGTCGAATGGAGAAGGTCGAATATAGATTTTTTTGACCCAAGGATATTTCCATGTATAGGGTCTTTTTTAGCCCCAAACACCATATTTTGGAGTTGACAAAATGCACCACTTTTAACTTGTCACCATTGCCTAAGACCTAACACCTAAGACCTAACACCTAGCACCTAACACCTAAGACCTAACACCTAACACCTAATACCTAATGTCTGAATCATTGTTACACAACCGAGACTACACAGTTGTTATCGCCAGAAGTAGCTCCAGAACTTCTCCTGTACCACCAGGATTAGAGAAGCAGTGGCTGGTTGCTCAGGACTCTTTGATTACCTTAGTAAAAAAATGTGAAGAGTTAGATCCAGACGGGATTACAATCTATATCGCTTCAACTCCCTGGCAAAAGTATGAACATAAAACCAGTGCAGCTTTAGTAGAAATATTTCAGGGGCAGTATGCTTCAGATAATATCAATCTCTTGGATACGCTGCAAGCAGCCCTAGATAGCTATTTTAGTCGTAAAGCTAGCAAGCTTGCCAAAGAAAATGGTGAGATTATTATTGTACTCCTTGACCATGAACCAAAAAAGCGCATGGCTTTAGTTAAATTGTTGGTAGAGGCCAGCAAAAAGGTTGATAATCAGGAAGAACTGGGCATTATGTTTGCTCAGGTAGGGGATGATTTTATTGCCAGGGGATTTCTCAATGCTTTAGATGATGATTTACATAAGGCAGGCGCTAAAGTAGATATTGTAGATACTAAGGTTTTAACAGAGCTTGAGGAAAGTGCGATCGCAGAATTTTTAATTAATACACTTTATGATTAACTCTAAACAATAAAATATAAATGTGGAATATTCACAAATTGATAATGGATAATGAACAATGGGTAATTACCTCTTTTTACAAGAAGAGGATTGAAATTCAGGAAAATTTTGTTTTATTTTTTCATCAATCAAGAGGTCTTAGAGCAAATTCTTAATTATCCATTATCCATTATCCATTATCCATTATCCATTATCCATTATCCATTCTTAAAATTAACCTCGATAACCGTGGACAATATACTGAACCCGTTGACCAATATTAGTTGCATGATCCGCCATTCGTTCTAGGTGACGAATTGACAATACCAATAAGACAATTGGTTCGACAACCCCTTTGATATCCCGCTGATAAGCTAAAGTTTTATATAATTGGTCGTGGGCTTGATCCACTTTATCGTCTAATTTTTTAATCGCTTTTCCTTTGATAGCATCTAAATCTGCCACAGCTACTAGACTTTCCGAGAGCATGGCTTGAGCATGATTGGACATTAGCTCTAACTCAGGGAGGCAAGTATGGGGTGGGTAAGGTAAGAGCTTTACCGCAATTTCTACCAAATCTTCTGCATAATCACCAATGCGCTCTAAATCTCGCACCAGCTGCATAAAAGCACTAAGGAGTCGTAAATCTTGACCAACTGGTGATTTCATGGTGATCAAATTGCTACACTCTGACTCAATTTGGCGATAGTAGCGATCAATACGCTTTTCATTTAAGTTAATAGCCTGAGCTGCCTCTAGATTGTGGGAAAACATTGCTTGATGACTCAGGCGAAATGAGTTTTCCACCAAAGCTCCCATTCTCAAAACATCTCGCTCTAAACTCTTGAGAGAGCGCTCAAGTTGGGTAATTTCAGTATTGCTATTGAGATAAAACAGATTCACTTCTCATCATGAAAACTCGCTGGGGACTCCCGTTATAGCTTGCTTTGTATAAAGATATTGGGAAGTAAGAACTTTACTTACTTTAACTCCTCTTAATCTCCTCTTAGTGGGTATGTATACAGAGTAGCGCTATAGCCAAAGGCAATTTGGGAGAGGAAAGGGGGCGAGATTTACCACCTTCCTGTAGGACAATTTTTGGTTTAACGCATCCCAAAGTACTAAATTTAACACTTACTGCTAATGTAGTGTCTTAGACACTAAGGCTGGTTATTTATGGATTTTACTCCAACTGCTGCTATACCTATAGGCATAGGCGATAGTTTGTTGACTACTCTTACACTAATTTAAAAAGAGTATCAATTTCTATGATATTGAATTTTTTGAAATCTCTCATCATTAATCTGAACTTTTGAAGTAAAACCTTACAAATGATATCATCACCCAATACTGCTCTAGGTCGCTTGACTACAATTGTATCGAGTCAAAGCGGTGATTTAGTTTCCCGACGGGTAATTGACTATCTTGAACAGCTCGATGATCCTAGGAAAGAAAAGATTCTAGCATTTCATCAGGCTCATAAAGAACTAATGGAGATAGCTCAGGGTTCTTTTGCCAAACACCAAGCATGGTTCGGTGGTTATCAAGATCACATCGCAGAGTGTTTTCGGATAGCGGAGGCAATGTATCTTGGTTTACAGAAAATTCGGCAAGTTCCCATTAACCTTAACTCTGCATTAGTGGTACTTTACTTTCACGACATCGAAAAAATGTGGAAGTATTCCCAAGGCTTGCCCCCTGATTTTGATAAGCAATGTTTTTATCGGAAAGAGCTCAAGGAAATCTATGGAATTGAGCTGACTACGGATGAGTTGAGTGCCCTGAAGTACATTCATGGTGAACTACAGGAAGAATATAATGCAACAACCCGCTTAATGAGTCCTTTGGCATCCTTTTGCCACTGTGTTGATACTTTATCTGCGCGAATGTGGTATAACGAGGGGAGAAATTTGGGGTGAAGGGGAAATATTAAGCTCTATCTAGTGGAGCTAGGCAGAAGTTCTTGAGCACCTCAAAAGAGACAAGGGAGACAAGGAGGACAAGGAGGACAAGGAGGACAAGGAGATTTTAGCTGCTCAGCTATTTCCGCCGCGCTGCACTAGCACCTCATGCCTAAACCGATGGACAACATTTTTAAGTTAGCTGCACCTCTTCCTAACTCAGAATTATTTGAATCTTTACTCTCAACAGAAAAGGTTTTAATTGAGCGTATTATTTCAACAGGACAAACAACACCCCCAGGAGAATGGTATGACCAAGAAACGGATGAATGGGTTATACTGTTACAGGGAGAAGCTGAATTATCTTATAAAGATGGTGAGAGAATTTTCCTGAGAGCAGGAGATTATCTGATGATTCTAGCTCATGTCAAACATAGAGTGGAGTACACTAGCGATGACCCTCCCTGTATCTGGTTGGCCGTTCATATTAAATAGAGGTTTTAGGTGTTACGTAATTGATTGGGTAGGTTTTGTGGCAAAATTGTGTGAATCTAGTGCAGCGCGGCGAAAATAACCCGCCAGTTAAAAAGGATGAAAAAGCTTACTACAAGAGCGTCCTTCCCTTCTGCCTCCTGCCTCCTGCCTTCTGCCTTCTTGCATTAGGGAATTAGTTTACACTCAAACATCCTATTGGCAATAGGTCCAGCGACCCGATTAATAAATTCCTCTCGCATCTGAGGATCTTTCTTTAACAAAGCGATCGCTTTTTCCTGAATACCCTTTCCTGACCCCCCATCAGCTGCTGCATTTTTGTCAGACTGGGGTTGCATCTGAGCTACTTCTTCGCAGGAAGCATTTTGGAATTTTTCAATCACATGATTGGCTGCGGCATCCAACAGAGCTTCTTTGGAAGCAAATCCGCTACAGGCAGTTGCCACTATTGTTATAGGAGTTATAGCAGCTAAAAACATATGAGATTTTTTCATTAATCCTTTCCTCCATAAATCTTAGGGAATAAGATTGCAGTCAAACATTTTATTGGCGATAGGTGCTGCCACCCGATTGAGAAATTCTTCCCGTATCTCAGGATTCTTTTCTAATAGGGCGATCGCTTTTTTCTGAATAGCAGCTTGTTGCTCCCCTCCAGCTGGTGAATTTTTGTCGGAGTTGGCTGTCATTGTCGATAGTTCTTCACAAGAAGCGTTTTGGAATTTTTCAATTACCACATTGGCTGCGGCATCTAGTAAAACTTCCTGATTAGGTAATGAAATTTCCCCACTTGGTAACGAGGGTTGCTCACTGGGTAATGAGGGTTTCTCGTTTTGTTTATCGGGAGGTGATGGAGATTCCTGTAATTTTGGCAATGAGGGTTTTTCGTTTTGTTTGTCGAGAGGTGATGGAGACTCCTGTAATTGAGGTGGAGGGGGAGGCAATGGCTGTAGTAAAGTTCGGCTACAGATACCTCCCACGATGGCGATGGAAGTGAAAGTAGCTAAAAACAAATGCGACTTTTTCATCAAAAACTCTCAGTAAGTTTGTAGGGTTGGTTGGGCAAAAATACTTGCTAATTAATAGTTTAACTCCTGCAACGTGTCAAAATATCTAACACCTAACACCTAACATTCACCTAGGGCTTGCTGAATAAGTGTCGAAGCTATACCAGACAATCCTTTCAGGTTTTCTTCGCCAAAAAAGTGCAAGAAAATTGAATCTTTTTGCTTAAAAACCTTGCACTTCCACTTGTAAATCATCATGAACTCTTCACTTATTACTTATTACTTATTACTTATTACTTCAAAACCAGAATCAATCGACTTATTCAGCAAACCCTACCTAGTGACTCCCTGGATAACAGGGCGTCCATCAAAGCGCCCTGGATTACCTGTCCAGTTAAAGTCACTAACTTGTAGGCTCACAGTACCTAGTCCCTGTACTGGATTGAAACGCACAACAATATTGTAGGCTCGGCGACGGTATTCTAAAAAGTAGTTAGTACTGATCTCTTGACCAGTGTCTAAATTGAATGAAGTTTGAAAACCAAATCTCACTGGACCGTAGAGTTGTTGGGTAATACCACCACTAAGAATACTTGTATCTGCAACCCGATCAAAGAGAAAAGGTGATAGATCCCCCACAGCTACCTCAGTGAAGCTGATGTTAAAACCGGTATAGTCGAAAAAAGGTCGGGAAAAATGACCCAGCTGTCCTGCTAGTGAAACGCTACCGCTGATGGAGTTTTGATTATCACCATTACTATAAAGACTAGTAACACCGGTAACACTGGTACTAAGTGCTAAATAAGGGACCACTGGTCTTGGAGTATATCGCAATCCTTCTTCAGGAGTAGCTGGCAAACCTTTACCGCGCCAGAGTGAAAAACCTTTACTCAAGGAAACAGCCCCTTGATAGCGTGTTAGGTTGATGCGATTATTGTCTCTAACTCTTGCTAGTAAGTCTAAGCGGTTGGTATCAGCATTGATATTCTGAATACCGGCCTGATAGCGCAGGTTGACTCCGGTTTTGCCTAAAGGAATTACTGGGGAAGTCAGAACTGCACCAATGCTACTGTGGACAGTCTGGAAACCTAGGGAACCGTTAAACAGGCGATCGCGGTAGCTAGCTTCAAAGTCCAGATTGTGAGGTAGGGTTGTGCCAATAATCCGCCGTAGTCGTAAACTTGCTCGGGTTTCTTGTTCGAGCTCACCCAAATCTAAGCTAGTAACAGCTGAAGAGCCTACCAAACTTGTCCTAGGGTCAATGGCAACATCCAAGCGAGTTTCAAAACCAAATGCCCTGGGATCTATCGGACTCTCATCAAAAATTGCCCTTTGTATAAAATACTGTGGTGTCAGAGTAAATCGCGCCCTAGGACTGTTGTATATTTCAATGGGACTCTCTATAAATAAGCCCCCTCGATCATCATCATCAAAGCCAATGTTGAATAAGCCCGGTTCCCTGGGACGGCGATCAATTAAAATACGATTGCGAAAAGTCGGTAATGACAAGCCTTGGTCGAAAACAAAACGAGGTTGAGAAGCAACTATTTCATCTAGCAAGGGAGAAATGCGCCGAAATCGGGCTGTCTTTGCCTGCAATTCTAAATCTGGTGGAGAAAAGGGGTCATTAGTAATCCTTATGTTCGTCGCAATTGCTTCTGAGCCTTCAAAATCAACTCTGTCAGCTTCATAGCGGAAGCGGTTAACCGAACCTTTTGAACCAGTTGTCGGCGTATTTGGGAGTGAACCATCAGAACCCACTGTTAGGGAAGAACCAACGACATAAGAATAGCTTCCTGGATTAGTTACTCCTTGTAGGGGTAGATTACGAGCAATGCGATCGCTTACAGGTCTTGGTATTGCGGTGGGGTCACTATCTTTAGGGGAGGGAGGCTGAGGTAAGTCGGTTTCTGATGAAGCGTTATAAAGTTCACCATTGGCATCATAGACGACGCCACTATCCTGGACAAAGTAATACTCAAATCGTTCACCCCTGAGTATCTGGTCACCTCGCGTTAAAGCAACATTGCCCTCAGCAACCATAATACGATTTGGCAAGTTAATTTGCACGCGGTCAGCATCTAGTAAGGCTTA
>JAAHHL010001710.1 GCA_010672185.1 Caldora sp. SIO3E6
TAGCATGTTTAGACCACTGTTAACTAAGGTAATCTGGAACTGGTTCTTGAAGAAATTCCTTGACCAAGATACAGAAATGATTGAGAGTGAGCAGTATACCTATCTTGCCAATCCCCAGCGGCGCTATGTGGAAATCAACCCAGCAATTATTGCCCTCCAACGGGTGATTGTTAAGCAATTTCAAAAATATGTGCAACAATCAAACCAGCCGGGAAACAATGGACACCCAGACTCGTCAGCGATTGCAACTGACCAAACTGAGCTAGTCAAAGATAACTCACTTATCTGATGAACACCATAGTAAACGGGACTGGAGAGCAATTACTTAACTTTCTGTTCCCTTGGAGAAAAATCCATGTTGCCTCAGTACCAGAGTTAACTAACATCTATCTAGGAGTAAGGAGAGAGGGGTAAATTTGTGCAAGTAGTTAAAGATTACGTTCAACGCTGGTACGAAAGTGGGCTAGATCCCGACGAATATATATGTCATCAGAAACAGGGCAATATAGCCGAGATTGAATCAACTGCTACGGGCAAGCGTCAGAAGGTGCTTAACTTCTGTAGCAATGATGTCTTAGGTTTAGTCCAGGAAGAAGCGGTTAAGCAAGCAGCGATTGATGCCATCCTCCAGTATGGTACCTCCAACAGCTCCTGCTCGGTCTTAAGCGGTCGCATTGAGCTGCACCGTCAGCTAGAAAATGAGATTTCTGAGTTTAAGCACCTACCTCATACCCAACTGTTTATTAATGCCTGGATGGCAATGCAGGGGTTAATGGATGCCTTTTGTCACTTGGCAATTCCTGTACCCGGTTTTAAGCATACCAAAGAGACATTGATTCTTACAGATGTCCTCAACCACGGCTGCATTGTTTCCGCTGTAGTTAATGCGGACACCCGTTCTGGTAAAGTTTTTGGTCATAGTCCCCGTGTCCGCATTAAAGCTTACCGTCACTGTGATGTGGAGGATTTGTCCCGTAAACTCCACCGGTATGCTCGTCCAGATGACCGCATTATGGTAGTGTCTGATGCGGTATTCTCGATGGACGGTGACATTGCTCCCCTGCCAGACATGGTGGATGTGCTGCAAAATTACCCAGGCAGTGTTTTACTAATGGATGAGGCTCACGCTAGTGGGGCGATTGGTGCGACTGGTAGAGGCATCTACGAACATTTTGGTCTTCTGCCTCAGCAAGTAATTGAGCGGGGTATTGTTCCCCTGATTATGACTACCTTCTCCAAATTTGCTGCTTCGGCTGGTGCGGCAATTAGTTCTCATGTCGCCGAACTTATTCCTTTATTAAATGTTTCTCCTACATCTATCGGCACAATTTCCTTGGCTCCACCCCTTACTGCTGCGGCATTGGAGAGTATTCGTCAAGTGCGCCATCGTCCAGAACTAG
>JAAHHL010001711.1 GCA_010672185.1 Caldora sp. SIO3E6
GGGATTCTAGTTTGATATTGAAGGGACTAGAGGTGTTGAGACGGTTACTACCTCCCGATGCTATCTTATAATCCCGCACATCCCGCACTCCAATTAGGGCGAGAGCTTGGGGAAATCCTTGAGGACGGTTGGGATAGCCTGAGCGCAATTGCCGTAGCACAGCAATCAGGGTTTCGTCCCGTAACGAATCAATTTCATCAATGAAGACTACTAATGGACGGGGGGAATGGTTTGCCCACTCACTTAATGCTACACCAATACGCTGTCCGGCAGAAGCTTGGGGCCACGGAGGAGGTTGCAGATTTGGAGGAAGACGGAATTTCGCAGCATTTCTCCAGGAGTCAAGAATCGCTGCTTCTGCTGCCCCTGGATCATGGGGAAAGGCAGCTCCCACTTCCACTGATAACATCACTGCGGTATATTGCCCACTGGCGGTAAGCTGTTGACCCAGAGCCAGCATAGCAGTGGTTTTGCCTGTTTGCCGAGGAGCATGGAGCACAAAGTAGCCCTGCTGCTGAATCATTTGCTCTAGCTGAGGCAACCTAGCTAAAGGTGAGAGCATGTAGTGAATGTCCGCTTTGCAAGGGCCAGCGGTATTAAACCATTTGGACATGGGAAGAGGTCAGGTAGGCAATCTTTCCTATTTTAAACTCACATCTTGCACCAGTACAAATATACTTAACAAGGTCAATCAGAACAATCAATTCCAATACTGAAATAGTCGAATCTTATCACTGTTCCCTGTTTCTGGCTTCTTTTTGCTTCTTTTTGGACTGAAGTCCTACTACTGTCAATCAGAACAATCAATTCCAATACTGAAATAGCCGAATCTTATCACTGTTCCCTGTTTCTGGCTTCTTTTTGCTTCTTTTTGGACTGAAGTCCTACTACTGTCAATCAGAACAATCAATTCCAATACTGAAATAGTCGAATCTTATCACTGTTCCCTGTTTCTGGCTTCTTTTTGGACTGAAGTCCTACTACTGCTTATTAAGTTCGACAGTCCTTACCCTAGCTGACACAGGAGTTAACCTCTAATTACAACCACATTGCGATCGCTTGGTGTCATGGCTGATTCTGTAGTAGTACGTTCTGCAATCGGAGGTAGTCCCTGCCGTTGGTCGAAAATTACTAACCAACCCTGAGTTACCCCTAACCCAGCTAGATAGCGGTCTAACTGCTCTAATCCAGCCTTGATGGGGTCTGGGCGTCCTTGGCGCCACACCTTCAACTCCATCCCTAAGGTAACATCTCCGTACCGCAGACATAAGTCCATGCGATCGCTACCAATGGCATATTCTCGCTCTAAGGTGCCACCCCCATTCACCACCCGATGTAAAAAAGCCATCAAGACTAAATGGGGTGCTATTTCATGGTAAGGAGCACTTTTGAGTAA
>JAAHHL010001712.1 GCA_010672185.1 Caldora sp. SIO3E6
TGACATGATGGGTAATCAGTACCGTTTCAGTGAGTTTCTTTGCCTCAGTTTTGGCGAAACTTACCACATCCTTACGGTACATGAACAACGCCGTTGGGCGACAATTGCTAGGGATTTTGCCCAGTATTGCTTCATAACGGTGGCAACCAGAAAAGCCGTAGTATTTTCCCTCTACTTCTAGCACATCAATCGGTTCACGCAGTCCTTCTTTGGCAATCGATTCCATTAAAGCTTCTACCTTGTTGGAGTCATTGACTCTAGGTAAGGGACGATGAATTTGTGCTAGGGGAATTTCTCTAACCTCTACCATCGGTTGATTTGCTGCCTCCTCTCTGAACTCCTTGTAAATAAATCATACTCGTTATGACTTCAAGTTGCAAGCATTTTTGGGAAAAAGTAGATTTCAGATAGGGAGGACAAGGAAGAACAGATGATTGCAAGTTGATGCTAATTAGATGTAAGCTGGAGTATCGTAGGGTGTGTTAGCAAAGCGTAACGCACCGCATAATTAGTACAATCATTTTCAAAAATTGCCTAAGCTCAAGATTCCATCAGGGTGTAAATCATCGAATATAGCAATTCTAGGACTTGTGAGGTACATCTTGATCCCCCTAAATCCCCCTTAAAAAGGGGGACTTTGAGGCATAGCTTTAGAAAGGGGGACTTTGAGACTTAGGAGTGTACCTTATGAGTCCGAGAAACGCTATAAGTAATCCTTAAGAACTTTGACTTTAATTGTTTGAGAGGAAGTGTGAAGAGGAGGGGATTCAACTTGTGGTCAAAGACCCTGATCTTGAAGCTAGCTCAAAAGATTCGTGTTTTTTGGCCAGATTTAGTAAATGCGCGAGTGGTAGGACTAGCGACAATCTCGGTCACCAGTGTTCTATTAGGATTACGGTATCTAGATCAACTACAGCCCTTGGAACTGTTGGCCTATGATCATTTAGTGCGCTTGCGATCGCCAGAAACGGAACTGGACTCACGCCTCCTTCTAGTCAAGCTCACTGAGGCAGATATTCAAAATCAAGCTCAATGGCCTTTTCCTGACCAGACTATAGCCAAGGTATTGGCTCAGCTGCAAGCTCTAGAACCAGTAGTTATTGGTTTGGATTTGTACCGCGATTTCCCGGTGGAACCAGGTCATAGTGAGCTGGTTACTCAACTTCAACAGCCAAATGTAATTACTATTCAAAGCATAAATACTCTTACCGGAACTCCCGCACCTCCCGCTAGTCCCCCTGAGCAAATTGGCTTCAGTACTGTAACCACAGATCCAGATGACGTTGTCCGTCGCAATCTTTTGTTTGCCCAAAATGAAGCAGGCACTCTCTACTCTTTTTCCCTGCGTTTAGCGATGGCTTATTTAAAAGCTCAGGGTATTTCACCTCAAGCTAGC
>JAAHHL010001713.1 GCA_010672185.1 Caldora sp. SIO3E6
AACCTTCACTCAAAGGAAGGCGTTTAACACAAAATGGCTATCAAATAATCACTCCCAATTCCTTAGAAAACGGAACCCTGGTGGTTCCTTCATTGGTGTTAGGGTTAGAATTATGGTTGTTTCCCAATGGTCAGTTGCGGTTTTTCAATCCTCAACAAGGAGAGTTTTTAAGAACTTATCGCGAAGAACGAGAACGGGGAGATCAAGAACAACAACGAGCTGAACAGGAACAACAACGGGCTGAACAGGAACGACAACGTGCTGAACAGGAACAACAACGAGCGGAACAGGAACAACAACGAGCCGAGCAGGAACGACAACGTGCTGAACAGGAACGACAACGTGCTGATATCCTTGCCGCAAAGTTGAAGGAACTTGGAATCAATCCATCGGATTTAGTTTGAGCTCGTTTTTCCCACTTTTTCAGCAATCCTCTACCAAGTTAATCCCAGTTTCTTAGCAACTTCCTCTGCCGAAAAATTAAGAATTGCTACCTCCTAAATTCAATGACCCTCTCAACTCTCAAAGCCCCAATCATCTATCCAGAACCAGACGGCTCACCTATGGCAGAAAGCGATCCCAACCGGGACTATCTAGTTTATGGGGTCGAATCCCTCAAACTCCATTTTCAAGACTCCTCGGATGTCTATGTTTCCGGCAATCTTTGGCTATCTTATGAGCAAGGAGTCTCGGATGCGGCTGTCTCTCCGGATGTGTTTGTTGTCTTCGGAGTAGAAAACCGTCCCCGCAGAAGTTACAAAGTGTGGGAAGAGCAGGGAAAAACACCGGATTGGGTTCTGGAAGTGACTTCAGGCAGCACTCGCCGTAAGGACGAACGAGAGAAACCACTGATTTATGCTCAAATGGGAGTGTCAGAGTATTTTCAATATGACCCCAGTGGAGATTATCTGAAACCTTCACTCAAAGGAAGGCGTTTAACACAAAATGGCTATCAAATAATCACTCCCAATTCCCTAGAAAATGGAACCCTGGTGGTTCCTTCATTGGTGTTAGGGTTAGAATTATGGTTATTTCCCAATGGTCAGTTGCGGTTTTTCAATCCTCAACAAGGAGAGTTTTTAAGAACTTATCGCGAAGAACGAGAACGGGGGGATCAAGAACAACAACGAGCTGAACAGGAACAACAACGAGCTGAACAGGAACGACAACGAGCTGAACAGGAACGACAACGGGCCGATATCCTCGCTGCAAAGTTAAAGGAACTTGGAATCAATCCATCGGATTTAGTTTGAGCTCGTTTTTCCCGCTTTTTCAGCAATCCTCTACCAAGTTAATCCCAGTTTCTTAGCAACTTCCTCTGCCGAAAAATTAAGAATTGCTACCTCCTAAATTCAATGACCCTCTCAACTCTCAAAGCCCCAATCATCTATCCA
>JAAHHL010001714.1 GCA_010672185.1 Caldora sp. SIO3E6
AAGTCGATTGACGCGGGTTTTGAAGTAATAAGTAATAAGTAATAAGTAATAAGTTAAGAGTTCAGGAGGAATTTTCTGATAAAAGTGCAAGGTTTTTGAACTAAAAAATACCATTTCCTTGCACTTTGCGAGACTAAAAACGATTGAAAAGCTTGTCTGGCATGGCTTCCACACTTATACAGCAAACCCTACGTAGGGTCTGCTGTATAAGTCCATTAATTCAGATTTTGAAGTAACACCTAATACCTAACACCTAATACCTAACACCTAATACCTAATACCTAACACCTAATACCTATCAACTACTACTTCCCATCCTTGTTTTAGCAAATATTGTAAAGTTGACCAACCTTTGGATTTTCCTTGATCTGGAACTTTGAAAGGAGAGCGAGAATAATGAACCCAAGGAGACAAGGAAGAGTCTCTCAAATATAATTCTCTGGCATAACTCCCATCTTTTATCAGCCAACACATTTGTCCATTCATATTTTTTGACCTTCCATTTAATTATTAAGCGTTACCAATATTAAAGGAGGACTTCCTCAAGCTTTCACTGAGCAATGGTGCAATTAAAGACAGTTGATAAATTAGCTTAATATTTGGGGTTGCAATACTGCTCGAATAAGCTTTAACCCCTCTGGTGCATCACCGCATCACTGTGTTAATCAAAACTAGTGCAGCGGGCATGGAAATAAGTAACCAGTTTGAGATCGATAGAATCCTTACTCTATAAGCATTCTTAATTCTTAATTCTTAATTCCTCGCAGCGGCACTAGCTTTCTTAGATACTGAACAGCTTTTGTTCCTTCTGCCATCCAACACACCAATAAACATCACTCGCTACAACACCACAAACGAGCTTTAATTTAAATTATAGCATTTCTCATATTGACCCTCGAATCAGGCTTATAAGGCTTGATGAAGTTCTCAACTGCAGCGATACAACCTTTTTTTTACCACACCCGTTCACCCCACACCCAGTCTCCCTTCTAGCCTTGTTGTTACCCCGTCAGGTATCAACCATTAAATAACCCGCCTGAGTTGTACAGGCGGGTTATTGGTAAATATAGTAGTTAGTTATAGAATTAGGGGTTTTTTTTTGCGAGAGTATGTCTCTCTTTCTTTAATTTAATTATCCCCTATCCAGAAAAGATTGTAACCACTGTTGTATAAAGAGTTGATGATGCTTGTGTAAAGGGTTGATGAAATTGCAGGCAGGAGGCAGGAGAAGGCAGGAGGCAGAAGGCAGGAGGCAGGAGGCAGGAGGCAGGAGGCAGGAGGCAGGAGGCAGGAGAAGGCAGGAGGCAGGAGGCAGGAGAAGGCAGGAGGCAGAAGGCAGGAGGCAGGAGGCAGGAGGCAGGAGGCAGGAGGCAGGAGGCAGGAGAAGGC
>JAAHHL010001715.1 GCA_010672185.1 Caldora sp. SIO3E6
TATAAGAGTTACGAAGCGAGTATCTTGAGTACCCAAGAGTTTGAGGTACAATGGCAAATCGAACAGATTGAACAAGCAGAAATTAGAGCTAGGGAAAAAGGTAGAGAAGAAGGTAGAGAAGAAGGTAGGGAAGAAGGTAGAGAAGAAGGTAAGAGAAGTTTACTATTAGGACAGTTGGAGCGCCGTTTCCCAGAAATCACCTCACAACTGAGTGCAGGAATCGATGGGTTGAATTCCCAAGATTTAGATAATTTAGCAGATGCTATGTGGGATTTTCAGACGAGCGATGATTTGCTCCACTGGCTACAAGAAAGGTCTATTTAATGAATAATGAGTTGATTTTCCCTCAATCTACTTTTTGGTGGTATTATTATGAATAATGGGATAGGTGTGCGCCTGTAGAGTCTGGTCAAGTAAGAAATATGATTAGCTCAAGCGATAGCACAGGCAAGATGCCTGTTCCACGAGGGATTAAGGAAGGGAATAGGGAATAGGGAAACTTCGGAACAGTGATAAGATTTGACTGTTTGGTGTATGAGAATTGATTGTTCTGATTGACGCCATTAAGTATGTTTGTACTGGTGCAAGATGTGAGTTAGATACTCATGCGCTTATTTGGTATCTTTATGGAGATAATCGTTTATCAAAGCTTAATACTATTTGGTAAATTTTACTCAACCAGTTCTCTCCCCAAAAATTCGATAGTGAGACTCTAGCAAGAATATGAAGCAAAAGTGGAGTTAATTTGCGATCGCCTACGGCACTAGCGTAGCTAATCGCATCCGGCTAGAGCTAATCCCTGCTATTTTGTGCTATTATTTTTTCATAATTGGTAAAGTGTGCGCACATATATATAGCAATTCTCTATTGATTAATTATTCATTATCCATTGTTCCTTAATTAATAAGGATGAAGGGAAAAATGAACCTACTTCTTGGTTAACCAAACACCCCATCATCCCATCAATTTAAACAGGACAGAGCACTAGTCCTCAGCCTGGAAAATATAGACTGCCCCGGCATCAGGTTTGCCAGAAGCATCAGCGAACACTGACCCGACAATCGCCACTTCCCCACTGATGGTTACAGAATGGCCAAATCTGTCATTTTGCTGCAAGTCAGCTGGTTGAAGTTTCTGTTTTTGTTGCCAGGTTCCCCCTT
This sequence comes from Caldora sp. SIO3E6, assembly GCA_010672185.1. GTDB lineage: Bacteria > Cyanobacteriota > Cyanobacteriia > Cyanobacteriales > Coleofasciculaceae > Caldora. The sequence continues at coordinate 1,161 of JAAHHL010001715.1, forward strand.
CTAATTTGAAGATGTAGGCTGCCCCGGCATTATATTTGCCAGAAGCCTCGGCGTAAAGTGCCCCGACAATCGCCACCTCCTCACTGATGGCTACTGAAAAGCGGAAGTAAAGTCCCTGCAAGTCAGCAGGTTGGAGTTTCTGTTGTTGTTGCCAGGTTCCTTTTTCCCACTTGAAGATGTAGGCTACCCCGGCTCTAGTTTTGCCAGGAGCATTGGCAGCATATGCCCC
>JAAHHL010001716.1 GCA_010672185.1 Caldora sp. SIO3E6
CCACTGCCTGTACTCCCTCTCCCGCCAAATCCCAAGCCAATATAGAGCAGCGAACTTTTCTTGATCTTCCCTGGATTTCTTAGGGGAATATCAGTTGCCCAAGATGCAGTTCCAGGATACAACAGTCGGGGGATTGTCGGGATTAACCTATGATCGGCAACGTGATCTATTCTATGCTATCTCCGATGACCGCTCTGAGTTGGCTCCTGCTAGATTTTACAGCCTCCAGCTGAAGCTCAATACTGGGGATACAGGGGAAATTACCTTGGAAAAGGTAGAAGTAGCAGATGTTACTTTCCTCAAAGATGAGAATGGTGCAACCTATGCTCAAGGTACTATTGACCCTGAAGGTATTGCCCTTTCTGCCAAAAGAACTGTATATATTTCTAGTGAAGGCGCTATACGGCAAGGAATTGCTCCTTTTATCCGGGAGTTTGATTTAACCACCGGACAACAGCAAACAAGTTTACCGATTCCCCAAAGGTATCTACCCAATGATAGTAGTGATACTCAACCAGCACCTCGCGGTATTCAGGATAACTTAGGATTTGAGTCTTTAACTCTCGAACCTATAAGCTTAGCTGCTGGTAGAGGTGACCCTTTTCGCTTGTTTACTGCTACTGAATCTGCTCTTTTCCAAGACAGCTTAGCAGATACATCCCAAGAGCCAACTCGGATTCGTTTGCTACATTATTTAATCCAAGGAGTTGCTCCGACAATAGTAGTGAGTGAGCATCTGTATCTCCTGGAACCTCCTCCTATCGGAACTATCAGTAATGGCTTAACAGACTTAATTACTCTGGATGGAGGGGGTCATTTTCTCAGCTTGGAGCGTACCTATGGTACTTTTGGTGTCATGGCCAAGATCTATCAACTAGCCCTTGGGGGAGCTACTGATACCTCGAAGATTGCCAGCCTTAAGGGTGATCTTGCTAATATCACTCCAGTGAAGAAGAAGTTGCTGTTGGATTTGAGTACTTTGGGTATGTACTTAGACAATCTCGAAGGCATTACCCTTGGCCCTCGTTTACCGAATGGTACTCAGAGTTTACTATTAGTGAGCGACGATAATTTTCGTGATACTCAGGTGACTCAGTTTCTGTTATTCCGTTTGAATGTTAAGTAAAAGTAACATTATGCGACCGTTTCCGAAAATCGCTGAAACCCTCATTATTTCGTTGGATCGGTCGTTCTCTTGCCCTGTAAGGATTTCAGCCGTTTTTTTAGGGGTGTGTCGAGTACTTTGTACTAAGGTTTTTGATATCGGTCGAAAACGGCTTCTGGATGCTATACTGGAAGCAGGTTTCAAAACGAGGGGTTACAACTCACTCTTCTCCGTGAGGAGATGGAAACTTCTTGGAATAATGAGCATCCCGGTAAAGACAAAG
>JAAHHL010001717.1 GCA_010672185.1 Caldora sp. SIO3E6
TGTGCTTACGTTTAGACAGGATTCCAGAACCTGCCATTGCTCCTGCAAAAGGTTCTTGGCGCTCTAACTTGGCTCAGCTAGAAGTGGAAATGCACCTATTTGGTGGCTTAGCTTTTGCCTACAAAACCAAAACCGAAGATATTAGTAATGACTGGTTAGCAGGAGCACCGCAAGTCAAAAAAGTAGTGCGGCGGATTTCGAGTACCTTTTGGTTTACTAGGGAAGTCTTGCGGTATGGGAAAAATTGTGTAATAGTCTCCCCAGAAGCTGTGCGATCGCGCATCAAGGAAGAAATCAAATCAATGTGCGATCGTTATGAGATCAGTGTTTTGAAGTAATAAGCGCCTGACGGCGAATTCAAAATTCAAAATTCAAAATTCAAAATTGATGGAATCGCAGAAAAAGAAGGTTAGAAACTAGTCATATCAAGGGATTCAGACCTTTTAGAGTGGTTTCTAGTTTCTGAAGAGCTCCCCAGGAGCGCTTCGCACCCCCAATTGAATAGGAGAAACACTTTGGGGAGCAGTAGGGGCGATTAGCCATTAGCCATTAGCTATTAGCCATTAGCCATTAGCCATTAGCTTTAAGCGTGTTTCTCGAGAGTAATAAGTAATAAGTAAAGAGTTCATATCCCTTGCTGCATAAGTTTTTGGGGCAAGTTGACGATGGCAAACTACCCCGCTCACCCACATGCTTTTTTTTCTCATATTCGGAATTTAACCAGGGATTTCCCAAGTCGATGCCAGGTTTTTGAGCCAAGATATGCCATTTCTTTGGACTTTTTTGGCTTGCCCATGCTTGAAACCTTTCTCTGGCATGACTCATATCAATTCCGGCTACATTGGGATAATATTCATTCTGGTTGGGGCGCAATGCTTGCGCCCGCCAGTATCTATGTTTTTGAACCAAAAAGCCAAATTTTTAATCATTCCGATGCAACCGGAATTGATATTACACACTTATGCAGCAAACCCTAGGTATTATAAGCTTAGACGCATTAACCTTGCATGTTTCCGATGGATGGATCACAGGCAAGATGCGAAGTTCCACTCATAACTGATGATTGAATTATGTGCTTTCACCAGATGCATTTTAGCTTAACTGACAAGATGTTAGCCCCACAACAGAATAACATCTTGCTTGTAGAATAATCCTCCTGTGGAACAGGCTTCCAGCCTGTGGCAATCTCAGTCAATCCCTGATAGGGATTAGAGGTAATTGTAACTTCACCCGCCCCAATGAGAGCAGCTTTCTCAAGGCAGTGTTTCAATCCCTGATAGGGATTAAGAGTAATTGTAACCCTAAAGCTTCATTTAATTCGGTGACTGTCTGGTTTGTTTCAATCCCTGATAGGGATTAAGAGTAATTGTAACTCGACGCAAACGAT
>JAAHHL010001718.1 GCA_010672185.1 Caldora sp. SIO3E6
GCAATATCATTGCCAGAATCACCACATACTACAGTACGAACAGGCTCAATTTGCCACTTCTTGCGCAAAAACTGCACTGCTAGACCCTTATCACCATTGCGAGGTAGAACGTCTAGGTCTTTATCTCCACTGTAAATGAGCTTAACATCCAGACCACTTTCTTTTAACTGAGACTCTAGTCTGGGCAGTACTTCCACTGAGGCTTTGGGAGTGAGGTAGTAGCTAACTTTAAATGAACCTTGTTCTGAGTCTGGTTGAGGAACTAAGTCAGAATAATGAGCAGCAGTTGCCACTACTTGTTCCCGATTCCATCCTTCGGAGAGTACCTCTGCCCATTCTGGATCACAAGCATCCCCACTGTCGAGGTGAAGTTCTGTACCCACGGAGGTGATTAGGGCATCTGGGGACAACATGGGTTTTTCCGTAGTCAGTTGTCGGTAGAGGGTGAGCGATCGCCCAGTAGCATATACTATTTTTGTCCCATACTCTTGCCGATGTTGCTCTAAGAGCTGGTTGAGTTTTTTGAGGGCATTGTCATCACCCACCAAAGTATGGTCTAAATCAGTTACAAATAAAAATTCTTTCACGGAAACCTCGCTTATCAGAAAAATTGGGGAAAGAAACTATCATCTAAAATGTGTAAAGTAGGGAGGAGTAAACAGTCAACACTCTACCCGAATGTCCTGCCATCCCAACCCCAGAGATATCCTTGTGCATCGGCAAACTCAATGTAGATGCGGTTAGTCGGGACACCGATGGCTTGATTAATCTGCTCACAGAAGTCCTGACTCATGGCTTTGGTTTGCTGGGGACGCATACTGCCAACACTCTTGATTTCTACATAACAAACTGGATCAGTGGTTCCGGCAAAAGTCATCGGAACATTTGCTTCTAGGGCAGTCATCACATAAGATTCTGGCTTACCTAAATGTTTGGCAAGGCTGGCAGAGAGTTTTTTGAGCAATGTTTCGGATTGATTGGTCTCTGGTGCAGTAACGGAAGTTTGAACTTTGATTAGTGGCATAGGTTTAACCTTTGCTTTGAGCTGGGGATTGAAACTGGTATTAAGTCCTTAGCTATTTTAGGATGGGATGGCACAGCTATAGCATATGTGTTTTGCCACAATAATTCTGAATAGACTCGAAAATATTGCGGAGGTGTGGAGAGAGAGTTTATATCAAGTTCGGTTGAATACTTACACTTTGGCGGCAATAAGGCAGTACTGCAAGCAGAAGCCGCAGGCTAGGCTCCAGGACAGAGGGCTCCAAGGGAAGAAAGAAGGTTGCAAGGGAGAAGGGAATTATAAGTGATTATCCGAACTTGATATTATTCATCATTGATTGATTGACAGAGTACTAGATTGAATCATCCTGCACAATTT
>JAAHHL010001719.1 GCA_010672185.1 Caldora sp. SIO3E6
CAAAAAATGTGCATGGGAGAGCTTTGTTGAAGATGATGATATTTGAATAACTAATCAATTATATAATATATCAAAATTTAACAAAAACTTTATTGAGCGTGCTAATTCTTTCAAGAAAGGCAACAGGCAATAGGCATTGGTGTCCGTAGCGCTTTCCCAAAAATGTCCAGATTTGTTCTACTTCTTGCCAGTAAAATTTGGCTAGTGCTAACAGAGCAATGGTTCCTAAAGCAATAGAGATGGCGTAAAGGCTGCCAGCTGCATCTAAAGTTAATGCTTCCTCTGCAGTTCCTAAAAGAAAGCCTAAGCCATAATGAGCGGATACCAGCAAGGCAGCGAGGGAGAAGGTTCCAAGTTTACGGTTTTCAGACATAGGTGTTAGGTGTTAGGTGTTAGGTGTTAGATGTTAGGTGTTAGGTGTTGGGGAATTTTCATCTTTAGATATGTGCGATGCCTAATCTTGTATGGTAAGTCTCTAACATCTGTGGAACAGGCTTCTAGCCTGTTATTCACTTAGGGAAGACTTGTTACCACATTCTCAATTACAATAAAAATAATATTGATAGCCGATACAAATATCGTTATGATTCCTGGTGATATTCACTAATAGCTTCAATCAAACCAACAATGTTGTCATTGAGTTCCTCCAACTCTTCCGCAGGAATCCACCACTCAGTATGGTAAGAGCTACCTACCTGTTGAATCTGGTATTTGTCCATGAAAGACTTTTTGACTTTGAAGCGTGTTACGTAGCCAACTCCCTTGTCTGTGACATTCCACTTGGTGGTAATTTCGGTAGCATAGCGCTCATTGGTAACTGGATAGAAAATTGGCTGCTCAGGCAAGCGAGGTGGCCAACGTTTGAAGCCACTCTGTTTGACTAGCTGAAACTCTTTCGCTCCAGTCGATCGGTATAGGGTTACGGTTTCCTCGGTCATCTCATTGTATTACCTTGGCAAGGTTCAAACTAGGGGTAAAAATTTTTAAACATATTTAAGATATAAGCAGAAAGTTGACCCACAATTTTAACTAAAGTGACAATAAGAGCGCGAACTCGTTACACCTAACACCTACCACCTAACACCTACTACCTCATACCTATGCTTGACAATCTGATAAGCCTGCTTTTCGACTCTGCTAAGGAGAGCCTTAGTCGTAATGAACGGATTATCTGGCTGCTCAAGCAACTTAATCTCGATCCAGATCATCCCCCAGAAGACTTTACTGGGGTTTATCAATATGCCCTGGTAGAATACGGAGTAGGTAAGCCTCGTCCAGTTCTAGAGATTTTCCGCCAAAGGGAAATTCAGCAACTGTTTCGCTCCGCTTTGGAGAAAAATAATCCTGCCATGCTCCTCAAAAAGGGAGAAGCATTTCTA
>JAAHHL010000172.1 GCA_010672185.1 Caldora sp. SIO3E6
CTGTAAACTCATCAGCACGGAACAGAATTGGCCAAACATCACGGTAGAACCAGGGTTTGTAATCGGGATTCCAGGTGAGGCGACTCCGTTTCCAATGCATCAGAGCACCAGAATCGCTAATATCAATCTCTTGAGGATTCTTGAATGTACCTGCCTTGCCATAGATGTCGGTACGATAAGCGAAATCCCGAATTGCCAAATCGTAAACTACATCCTCTGCCGTGACCATATCGAGAACTTCAGGTACATAGGCAGGGTAGCCAACCACAACCCAGGCCGGATATTCTACATCGATAAATCGTTTTTGCTCAACCTCTTTGGAATACATCACCAACCGTGCCTTAACAACACCATCGGAGGTGTCGTCAAACCAACCATCGTTATTGGCGTAGTTGTCAATACGGGGATACCCTAGTCCTTGCTTGGTAGTGCCAGAGTTACCATATCCACCCAAGACAATCAAACGACCTTGATTGTCTGTTTTCAGCTCTCCCAGGGTGTCGATTGAATGAGGCGACAGTTCTGGTGGAAAGGTAGGAGCATAGACATCGTTATCCCGACTAAAGCTGGTCTGACGACGATCAGTGACATTCACTACCTGGGCACCCGGGTCGATGATCAATTGTTGGCGAGCTTCTGATGCTGTAATGTCAGCATTGCGCCGAGGGTGATTAGATGCATAGCCATGTTCCCCTGCCAGACCCTTAAATTCATACCAAACAGCTTTTTTATTGGCCAAATATACTCGCCATTCAATGTCCACCAAAACACCTTCGTTGCCGCCCCCCCGGATGGGATCGCCAAGCTTGAGAGGGCGACCTTCTGGACTGTCGCTATCATAGACATACAGCTGAAACCGAGCTGCTTGCCGCTTGATCCTGCCCTCCCCATCTTTGAATTGTTTAATGGTTAGTTCCGATTCGCCATCGGGGGAATACAGGGGGTTGCCTAGGGTATCGCAGGCAATCGGTAAGGCAGCGGGTTTTTCTGGCGAAATGCAAAACTCCTTGGGGCTATTTCCTAATCGCGCAATACCAATACCAGGATGGATGCGATAAATTGGCACTGCTTGGTTATCTACATTGTTGTCGGTACTCATGAAATCCTCTAATCGTCTAATCTGGGTTGGAAATTTGGCAGGGCATCGCCCACCTACGGGTAGTCCTCAGCTCAATCCAAGAAGTTGAGAGAAACTCCTTTGAGACGGAGCAGCTCATTGTCTTCCTGGTAATCAGCACCAATGACCACCAAAGTAATTTGCAACGTGGTTGCACCTTCCTCCAGGAGACGCTTGGCGCATTTTGTTACCTTCACCCGATAGTTGCGGGGGGTGTTGTGATCCCTAGGACGTAGGTCGTACTCCCGTCGTCGTAAGGGAGCCGGGTCGCAGTGGCCAGGACCACCATAACAGGCACCATGACCAAAGACGGCAAGATAACCACCGTAATGGGGATTGTCTAGGGGTGTACTGGCGTTAGCGTCAGGCAGATTAAGAAAGACACGGATGAAGCACGAGCGCAACAATTGGGGTACGCGATGCAGCCGTACTTCCGCTTGGGCAAAACTGCTGGCGGCGATATTGGAAACATCAATTGTGTTCGAGACAAACCGACCTACAGGCACTTCCAAACCCACAGGAAAAATGTAACTACTCTTGACATATTCATAGCCAAACCGCCTCATGTCCAACGTATCGCGGATTGTGTAGCTCCAGGGAGTTAACACCGAATCTAAATCGGCGGGAATAGAATCCGGATGTTGCTGTTGCCATTCCCACCACAGGCGATCGACATTAGCATGAACTGGCCAAAATACCGGATCGTAAGAAGCAGTAAGATTACTAAACATATCACCATATTCAGGCTGACTATATAAATCCTCTCGCTTGTGGAATTGACGGCCCGCCACAATAACAGCTTTATTCCGATCAGCTGCATTAGGAGCATCCTTATCTCCGTTATCTTCCTTATAATCTGGGTTCATACCCCCCGTCCAAATATGCATAGTGTTGTGGGGGTTCTGATCTAAAAAGCCATAAGAGTCGTTGTAGAGGCTACCGCCGCCAAAATCCCGGAAGGTGCGCAAACTTATGATCTGTTCGATGTCATCTGCCGAGGGGTAATGGTAGTGAATGACTTCGTTAATTGTCCCACCGTTTTTATACTCGCCAGGATAGCGCAGGGGATACCAGAGAGCATTGGCGGCAAGCAGGGCATCAATAAAACGGTTGCGACATTCTCCTTGGGTGTATTTCTCATCAATGCGATCGCACACAGCCTTAAAGAACTCAGTCTGAGTGGCAAAGGTGCGCTTGCAAGATACCAGATCTTCAAGGCATTCTTTGGGAATGTCATACTTGGCCAGGAATACCAGGGATTGTTCTGTTAAATAAGCCTGCAACGCCTTGGGAATTCGCCAACCTTTGTCTGGACGTTCTGGCTTATATTGGGGCATCGTCCAGTCCCAATAGGGCATTGTCACATCCGGGCAATGGTCTTGGAGCGCCTGCTCAAATTCATACATGTAGATGCGGTGCCAGGGTAAAAAGCGCTCCCACCCATGTTGGCAATGGTTTTGATGATTGAGGGCCAGGTTGTTGTAGCTACGACTATCTTGAGGCCATTTGTTCAGTTTGTATAGTTCCCGAAAAGCATAGCGCAATTTGTCCAGTTGCCCCTCACTCATGTAGTCGATGTTCATGCGCTGCTTGAGTTCCCCTGACTCATATTGATATTCAGGGGTAGGATAATTTGGATATTGGTTGCCCGCGATCTCTTCACTAGTCACCGCATCTTCAATCTCAATCCCCGTCTCCCTTTCAATCAATGGATAGGCACTGACATTTCCAAGACAACCATTATCAATCCAGTCACTAATGAACTGAATATCTTGAACCGAAACGGACTTCTCACCCCAAGGCAGTTGCGGAAACTGGGAGCCATCAAAGGGGACTTTTCCGCCCAAACCTTTAATCAACCCAGATCTTGCTCCTCGCCCTTCTGAACGGGCTTCTGTGCTGCCATTAGAGCCGCCACAACAAGATTTGACTTGAGCAGGGGCAATCAGGGGAATACCGTGTAACTTGACGCTCAAGAACTCTGGGAGTGTGAGCTGCCATAGAGGTTGTCCACCGTAGGCTTCGGGGCGATTCTTGGCAGCCGCTTGCAAAATTTTTTGAACCTGTTCAAAATCACTATTGCTCATGATCCATTGACCTCAGGATTGGAGAGTACAATTAGAGAATTATGAAAAATTATCGAGTTGTTAAAATTAGGATAAAAATAATGAGGGCTTTCCAAATCGATTGATACTAGAGAGCTAGTCAAGTATTCTGAGAAACTAGGTTTCTCGTGAGGGCGACAAAGAAATATCAGCCTTTTCCCAAAAAAAACCTGTTTCTTGACCGAAGCTCTAGACGTTTAATAAGACTACCAGTCGCAGCAACAGTGAATCAATAACAAAAGTAATAAGTTTTTGGTAAAAAGTTAATAAGTTTTGGTAAAAAGTTAATAAGTTTTTGGTAGGGTGGTCTTGAGTTTCGTCGCCAAAGCAGTTCTCTTAAGAAACACTCTGGCTAATGGCTAATGGCTAATTGCTAATTGCTAATTGCTAATGGCTAATTGCTAATGGCTAATTGCTCTTAACTGTCAGAACACTTATAGTGGTGTAGCTGCTGACCAGATAAATAGAATTCCCGACTAAAGTTGATCTACATTTTCTGCATCATCAGTATCGGTGTCTAGAAGAGGTTTTTACAGAAATTATATAGTTACAAAAGAAAGCGATCGCTGGCTCTTGAGAATCTTAGTCTGCTTGTGATTATCGTGCGATCGCGTGACAAGATCACAACATCTCACTTTCCGATTAAACTTAAGGCATGAACATTAAGGAAACAGCTTGTAAGTTATGACTTTATCAGAAGTTCTTCCATCTGTACGACAACTCTCGATAATCGAGAAACTTAAGTTGATTCGGATTCTGGCAGAAGATTTAGAAGCAGCAGAGGATATCTCACCATTGGAACCCTTCAAAACTTATGATTTGCCGACTCCTTACAACAGTTTTGGTGCAGGTGCAATATTGATGCAATCCTTAGATTCAAGTAGTCAGACTTAATTGTCATGCGCTTTCGTTACTCCACCACTGACCCTTCCCAAAACGAATTCGATAGCTTGCCACGGGTACCAATAATTCTCAGCCGAGAAGGACACACCGTTGAAACAATCGGTTTAGTTGATAGTGCGCAACTGTAAATGTCATGCCTTACGAGTTAGGGTTACAACTCGGTGCTACTTGGGACGACAACAGAGCTATCATTCAACTAGCAGGTAATTTGGGCAATCAACCAGCAATGCCTTTGTTCGTGATGGTTCAAGTTGCAGATATTAAATCAGTTCAGCTAGCGTTTGCATGGACTAGAAGCCTCAATTCCCCTCTAATCCTCGGACAAACAAACTTTTTTATGGAATTTGACGTGTGTTTTTACCGTTCCAAGATGGAATTTGAGATTAAACCTAGATCATAGTAGAATGTGAACCTAAAAATAGGTATTTGTTAGACCAGAAGAGTACAGGCAGGATGCCTGTTCCACAACTCCACTAAAGTACTCGCAAAATACTGGGAATACTATCGATACTAGACCTCCTGCATAAATCCAGTCAGGGCGTAGCATTGGCGGAACAACACTTTGATTTTCTGGGCAATATGCCAGCGCCAATGCTACGCCCCTACAGCTAACAGCCGAAAGCTGAAGGCTTTGATCTAGCTTTGCCATACCTTGCGGCTAAACGAGCCGGTATTTTCATTCCCACAGTGCGATCTCACTATTTGTAGGGTGTGTTAGCGTAGCGTAACGCACCTTTTGCACTTGTACTCATTTTGAGTATAATAGTTCAAAGTGAGTACAAAAAAGAGGTTTTTATGATGGCACTTTCACGGTCTCGCTTACAGGTTGTCCAGAATGATGAGATTGCCAAGGCAATTAAGACAATTCGCAAACACCGTCCCGGACTCATCAATGATTCGATGCTAGTTACATCAGCCTTAGTGGAATATGCGCTGGCTTTAGAGTCAGACAAGCCCCGACAAGCCCATTATCAAACACCCTATGGCATGACGATCGTGAAAACAGGCAGTGTAAGCCATGAAACTGGAATATTCCGGTTTCTGATTCGGAATTTTAACCGCATCGCCGCCATTTTCGCGCATATTGACAATGAAGATGATAAATTTATGGATTACATTTCACGGGGGGAGAAGCCTGTCTATACCTTTGTTTTTAAGGGAAAGGGATTTACCGATTTTGAATTTATTCATGTAGCAACTGCTGAATCGCTGTTTGAAGAGTGCTTGACGCTGCTTGTATTAGATTTCAAACACCATCGCGATGATATTCGTTTTAATGTAATTTACACTAACCAGTTTGAGAAGAGATGGGGGAAATCCGTTAGCGATTATGTTCCACCCCTTGATGAAATGGCAGAGCATTTTTTTCAGGATGAAAGCTACTTGTTTGGCGGCGGGGGTGGGAAAACTTCATGTACCTTCGATTTAGATTGGGAAGCTGACACCACTCCATATCAAGGGTTTGAGATAGAGGATACACGGTATGTTGACTACTCACATGCACTCGTTGGGTTGAAACCGTCTTCCCTTACAACAGAAAAATATGGCGTAGAAGATTTAGTTCGTTCTGGTGTGCTAGTTGTTGATCGAAATTTGCTGCATCATCGGTATCGGTGTCTATGTGATGGGTGGACAGAGGAACAACAAGACCTAGATTTGTACGAATTAGGGCACATCTTTGGTCAGCACTTTGGATACCGAGCTATTTTTTCAACTGCACGATTTCTTAGCGAGATCGCTAGCTGCACGACCGAAACGCATCCTAATGCGACAGTGTATGTTGAGAATGGTAAGCGGATCGAAGTATTGCCGATGAAGTGGGAAAAGTCATGGTTTACCTCCCATGTTGACGGGAAAGCTAGCAATCAGGGCTTTAGTATTTTAGATAATTACCCTAACCCTTTTAGACTCTACGATATGAATGATTTTTTCCCTGACCAATTAGAGCGGTACAAGCAAAAGAAAAAGAACCCCAAACAATAATCGGCGGGACGCTCAGCTCGACTTTATCCAGTCGAGCTTATAGTTTGCATAATTTCAGGTGTAGCGTTTTGCAAGTTGGCGTATTTCGGTGGTAAAGTGATCGTTGACTGTAACTTGAATGGGCGAGTTCAAGTCCTTGCTTGTGAATCAGTAGGTAATGTGAAGCCCAATATATCTCGATTGAGCGATCGCACCAGAGTTAAGTATTGCTGGTGTTGGGTTGCGCTATCGCTACACCCAACCTACCTATTCCAGCATTTTAGGAGTAGATGCTGAAGCTTGTTCCTTGCTTTCAGGATATGCACTCATGGAAAGTCGGTAATCTGCTGCTTATTCTTAATGACTCTACCGCAGTCATTTCACTTTCCGATTAAACTTAAGGCGTGAACATTAAGGAAACAGCTTTTTGTTATGACTTTATCAGAAGTTCTTCCATCTGTACGACAACTCTCGATAGTCGAGAAACTTAAGTTGATTCGGATTCTGGCAGAAGATTTAGAAGCAGCAGAGGATATCTCACCATTAGAACCCTTCAAAAATTATGATTTGCCGACTCCTTACAACAGTTTTGGTGCAGGTGCAATATTGATGCAATCCTTAGATTAAAGTAGTCAGGCTTAATTATCATGCGTTAGACAAGAAGAGTACAGGCAGGATGCCTGTTCCACAACTCCACTAAAGTACTCGCAAGATACTGGGAATATATCGATAGCATCTAAAGATCGTTGTCCATGCTTTATACATCGGTTAACACTACGAAAAATTCAAATTGCTGAACTTGTGACAGAAGGAAGAGGGCAGAAGGCAATTCGGCAAAGCCGTTGCCGCAGGCTAGGGAAGAAAGAAGGTTGCAAGCTAGAAGGGAATTATAACTGTTTATCCGAACTTGATATAACAACCGAATCTAATCTTCCTCATCCTCATAATCATCAGAATCTTCCTCATCTTCATAATCATCGGAATCTTCTTCATCCTCATAATCATCGAAATCGTCCTCATCCTGATAATCATCGGAATCTTCTTCATCCTCATAATCATCGGAATCTTCTTCATCCTGATAATCATCGGAATCGTCCTCATCATCATAATCATCAGAATATTCCTCATCGCTCTCCTCTAAGCCATCTTCATCATCATCCTCATAGTAGTATTCGTATTCGTAATCATAGTCTTCATCTTCTTCATCATATTCGTAATAATTTTCATCCTCTTCATACCAAATCCCCGCAGTAAAGTCGAGGTCAGAAACACTGGCAATTTTCCAGCAATCCCAACAATGTTCGGGGTTAGTCATGTAAGCATAAGGAATGTAACAATACCCTTTTTCTCCCCATTTTTCACCCCAAGAGTTGCGGACAATAAATGCTTGAGATTGATCCGAATAACCTACGCACAGCATGGCGTGAGCACCATGACTTTGACGTCCTTCCTCACTGTTGGGATCAGGCATCGATACCTTCCCATTCTTGCCTGCGCGATCGAATGACTTAAACAGCGCTAACCCAAAAACAAACGGATAGCCCTCAGCCAAACAGTGTTTCATGGAAAACAAATCAACTTTCACTTCCTCTGCTTCTTCGATCAGGAATTGCAGTGCTTCCTCAAAGGCATCACTATGAGGTTGTGCGTTGACCATTGCCACATCATAAGGCCAAGTATCTTCCGTACAAACACCGATTTCCTGCAACACTCGAATGCAAGCGGTAATGCTGCTACCCCTATCTTTATTCTGATCTCCTAACAGCGCACGTCCGTTGTAATAGATGAACAGACGGCTCACATCTCCGGATTCTCCTAAAGCCCTTTTTGCCAAATATTCGTATGCTCCTGCAATCGCATTGGCTGAGCAACTGTTCACGGCTGACTGATCTTCTACCTGCGTCATATATGGGCGCAAGTCAACCTTGGGAGGAAGTTCAGCCGCTTGATACCGACTTGCTGCATATTTCGTGGCTTTTGGAGGCAGAGTTTGGGAACGCTGACACCCCCCAATCTTAATCCTTTTACCCGTGGAACGCTGAATCAGGTAGCTAGGTTTGCTTTGTTTTGACATAAGACATCTCCATTCAATAATTGATAATGAACAATGGATAATGGATAATTACCTCTCAAGAGAAAGAAGAAGATTGAACTTAAGGAAAATATTTAATTTTTATTTTCTTCATAAACGATAGCGTTAGCGGTAGCGTTAGGCAAAGCCGAGGCGTTAGCCTGGAACGAGCGTCAGAGGTCTTAGACAAAATTAACCAATTATCAATTATCCATTATCAATTATCCATTGATAATTATTCTAGAACCCCCATGCTACCGTACCAAAATCGAGGTTTCTGGAGATGTCTATTGTTGAAACATGGTGCAATAAATGTAGTGGACCGACACACCTAAAATGGCGGAATAAGTAGGTTGGGTGTAGCGATAGCGTAACCCAACTCCGGAGCACATTGTGTTGGGTTTCACTCCGTTTCACCCAACCTACATTTTTAGATGTGTTGCGCCACTACAACATCAACTGGCGCTAGAAGCCGAAAGCTGAAGACTTTGATCTAGCTTTGCCATACCTTGGGGCTCATGTAGATACTTACCAACTTTTGGACGTTGATAAATTTCGTTATACAGACATAAGCTAAGGGGATTTTTAGCAACAAACTGGATCATTTGTTGATGCGCTTTACCTCTAAAGAACTCTTTGAGACTCTTTTCGGAGCGCCAGTAACTAACCACAATCAATTCTTTGGGGCCACAAAGACCTGCTTTTACCTGCACACAGCCTTCAGCTTCAACAGTCACCGTCTTAATCCAATTCATATTTTTCCACATCCAGAGAAAGCCAGTGAAGTCCCGTGCTTCCATGCCATTGACAAAGGTGACTGCTTCTGTATTTTCTGAGGGCTCGATTTGGTAAGTGGGATATTTCATTACAAAAATCTCCAGATTGATAATTTGCTAGCATGTTTACACTGATAACATTAATCTATCCTGACATGTTAACGCTGTCAACATACAATACTCAAATGTTGCTCAAGAAATTTTCCAGAAACACTTTCAGCCTCCGGGGGTTGGTTGTTTGCGCAGCATGGAGCGAAGCACCATAGCATTTGGATAGGTATACTTGGATCTATGTACTGAAAGCCGATAGCTGATAGCTGATAGCTGATAGCTTTTAAATGACCAAATCTCCCAGTGAGACTAGTTACCATCACAAAGATCTCCGGCAAGCCCTAATTAAGGCAGCTTTAGAGTTGATTGCTCAAAAGCAGGATGCGAGCACTTTGTCTCTGCGGGAAGTTGCTCGTCGGGTTGGGGTATCCAATGCCGCACCCTATCGCCACTTTGCAGATAAAAATGCCCTGTTAGCTGCCGTAGCAGAAGAAGGTTTTCACATCCTCACTCGGTGTTTGAACAATAGTATAGAAAAAGCCTCTGACGATCCCCTGGAGCAACTGCAAGCGAGTGGCATTGCTTACGTAACATTTGCCATCTCCCATCCCTCCCACTATCGATTAATGTTCAGTGCTTTTAAAGCCGACAATCTCTGCGATCCTTCACTGAATGCAGCAGGAGAAGAAGCATTCACAGTTCTGGTAGATGCGATCGCCAGGGGACAGCAGGCGGGTAAAATTAAAGTGGGTGAGCAAAAAAAAGGGTGGGGAGCTGAGGGAGCTGAGGGAGCTGAGGGAGCTGAGGGAGCTGAGGGAGCTGAGGAAGCTGAGGGAGCTGAGGAAGCTGAGGAAGCTGAGGAAGCT
>JAAHHL010001720.1 GCA_010672185.1 Caldora sp. SIO3E6
GAGCAATTTAGGTCATGCTACAGGGTTAACAGTTAACCCAGATGGCACAGTACAGGTGACAGGTTCAGGAATGACTGTTCCCACAGAGCCAGGGACAGCTATTGCTTCGGGTACTCTGGATGTTTCTGGTGCAACTGCTGGCAATGTCAATGTTTTCGGTGAGAAGGTTGGTTTAATTGGTGCCAATATTAATGCTTCTGGTATTAATGGTGGTGGTAATGTGCTCATTGGTGGGGATTATCAGGGACAGGGCACTGTACCCAATGCCTTGCGCAGTTTTGTTAGTGATGATTCAGTGATTAATGCAGATGCTCTCGTCAATGGTAATGGAGGAGAAATCATTGTTTGGGCTGACGATATTGCTAGCATCCACGGTAGTCTAACAGCGCGAGGAGGATTATCTTTTGGGGATGGTGGCTTGATTGAAACCTCTGGTAAACAATTTCTCAATCTTACTTCTACTCCAGATGCTTCGGCTGTTAATGGTAATGGTGGTACTTGGTTAATTGATCCGACGGACATCACTATTGTTAATGGTGGAGGCGGTGCGATTGGCACGAATATGGTGGATGTTGCCAATATCAACAATGCACTGAATCTTGGCACTGTAACAGCAGTGGTACAATTACCTTGGCAGGGAATACTACTTTCAGAGACCCTGTTACCCTGCGCTCCGACTCAATCAACCATACAGCTGGCATCTTTACCGGAGCAGACGACGCGACGATTACCTTACTAGCTAATCAAAACATTACTACTGGCGATATCATTAATTCCGGTCGTGCGATCGCCATCACCAGTCTACAGGGAAATATCGATACTGAAACCATTGATACTAGCTCAAAGATCGCTAATGGTGGCAATCTTACTCTCCAAAGTCTCCAAGGAGCAATTACCTCTGGCAATCTCAACTCTTCTGGAGCCATCGATGGTGGCAACATCATCGTTGAAGCTAGCACCCAGATCACTACGGGACAAATTAATTCCAGTGGTACAACTGGTAAAGGTGGCAATGTCTTCCTGGACCCTTCCGGAGACATCCAAGTCGGCTGGATTAATGCCGAAGGAGGAACCACCGGCGGCACAGTAGACATTACCACCCAAAGCTTTTTCCGCGCCACCGATACCTTCACCGCTGCCGATGGCAATCAAGCCAGCATTTCTACTATTGGCGGTAGCAACAGCGGTGCCATCACCATCCGACATGGTGGCAATGGAGAAATCCCCTTTGAGGTGGGAGATGCTACCACCAACGGCACAGCCGCAGCCATCACTAGTGGCGACTTTACTATTGCTCCAGAACAATCCTTCCTCTTTACTCATACAGAGGGCAATATTCAGATTATTAGCACTCCAGCTCCATCTATTAATCCTATT
>JAAHHL010001721.1 GCA_010672185.1 Caldora sp. SIO3E6
CTCCTGCCTCTTATTCCCCTCCTGCCTCCTGCCTCCTGCCTCCTGCCTCCTGCCTCCTGCCTCCTGACTCCTGCCTCCTGCCTCCTGCCTCCTGCCTCCTGCCTCCTGCCTCGGAGCCTTCTAATACTTATTAGCACAGAGTAAACCGTAGTGAATCAAGCCCCGCTCATAGCCTCGACTCATGAGCCCTAAAGACAATGCTGCTTCGATAGTACGACCGCCACTTTGGAATAATCCTACAATTGCTTTGGGTTCAAACGCTGAATCAATGACAATATTCCAAAATGGTTCAACGGCATCAGACCAATCAGCAGTACAAATGTTTTGGAAAGATAAATTACGGGCGATCGCTTCATATTCTGGTAGGGAGATTACATAAGGTAAGCAGTAAACTCGGTAAATTTCCTTTAAATGTTGCAACTCATCGGTGGTGAGTTCTCCCGTTGCTGGGATAATTGGGCGATGGCACCAAGTTGCCATCAGGAAAGTTCCCCCTACTTTGAGTACCCGATAGCACTCTCTGATAAATTGTTCCTTATCTGACATATGCTCACCACTTTCCAGAGACCAGACAAAATCAAAACTTTCATCAGCAAAAGGCATATCCAAAGCATCAGCAACTTGGAACTGAACTCTATCGGCTAATCCGGCTTCCTGGGCTCTTTCAGTAGCTCTTGATGCTTGCACTGGACTTAAAGTAATACCAGTGGCATTGGCATTAAACTTGTGGGCTAAGTAAAGGGAACTACCGCCAATACCGCAGCCCACATCAAGAATTTGCTCAGCTTGCTCCACCCTACCCCAACTGAGGAGTTCTTCAATCAAATCAATTTGTGCCTGACGCCGGTTTTTCTTCTCTCTACCAGTAGGTCCATAATAGCCGTGGTGCATATGTTCACCCCAAACCTGCTCCCACAAACCAGAAGAGGCATCGTAAAATTGTTGAATTGTTGAATTGTTGGTTGACATCTTGAATCTGGCAGTTCTCTACCGGATTTAGGATAACATAGTCTTCTCCTACTCGGCTTTTTTAGCGACAATAAAAACTGCTTTATCTTGACTTGGTTGCCATTGGTAATCAATCCCAAAACCACCATTTACGCTTCCGGTTACAGTATTTCTATAGTCGCAAAAAAACGATCGTCAAGGCTGAGGCAAGGGGCTTACTGAGGCAAGGGGCTTAAGCCCCTTGTTATCGGGAAGGGCAGAGATATCACTATGCTATAAACTTATTCAGCCAACCCTAAGTAAGCAGTCCCATTTGTAATAACCTTTCGTCGGTAAAATCATCAATCACCAACGTTGCTCCCAAATCATAAAGGTTAGAATGAGCAATCGGAAGAGCGTCGTGAATATCCTTTAAGCTTGTTATAGT
>JAAHHL010001722.1 GCA_010672185.1 Caldora sp. SIO3E6
GGATTTAATAAGTGTGATCTTCCTACCAGTTCTCGATATACTGACAGGCATGATCAAGCTGCTTTGAGGTTGAGCGATGGACAAGGATCGCGATTCCCCCGTGGACTTGAGGGGAATTTTCTTGAGGGGAATTGACCCCGCTGAGTTGACAGAAAATTTCCGTGTCAGTAACGGTTTGCTGTGCCAATAGTTCCCAAAGGTAGCGAAGTTGGGTCAATTTATCCTGACCCTGCCCATTACCGGGTTTGTGCAAAAACGTTAGCACACCCACTTTCCGACCTTTGACTTCTACCACCGATTGACGATAACTTTTTGGTTGGCGATCGCTACCTTTGGTGTTGACTTGAGACTCAGCAACCGTCAACTCTGACTCCAGTAGCAGCGTGGTGCTATGGAGTTCGGAATTAGTCTGCTCATGCAATCCCTCCTGATCCCAAACGAGCTTTTGAGGGATGGGTGGAGGTTGAGTAGTGTGGAAGCGTTTCCAGATAGCAGACCACAACTGTTGGGGATTCAAAGGCTCAATCTCCAAACCCAGCTGCTGGGAAATAATCTGCTCCCATTTTAGCAACCCATCCTGATATGCACCCTCAAGCATCTTCTGGAGCTGGCGTTGATAGCGTTCTGCTGCTTCACCTGTGAAGGTGTACCACCAAGCTTTTCCTTTGGTCTTGAATTTCTGCATCCAGGTTTCAGTACCCACAGTACTGGGTTGAATAGTGTAGGTAACATAAATTCGCAGAAACTTGGGTTTGCGGACTCCTTGCTGGGTGAGTTCCTGAATTCTGGCACGTTCAGCCATGAGTAGAAATTGGACTTCTGGGGAGGAAGCGCCTTCAATGAGAGCTTTGAGCTGCTCTTGCCGCTCTTGCTCTGAGTTCAATGAACCCAGATGAAAGGTAATTTGTTCATCAGATGGGAGGTTTTTTAAACCAACTTCCAGGTTATTGAAAATCCTGTTAACCTGATCTGGTGGTAGGGTAGGATCAATCCCTTGGCAGTCAAAGCCAAAGACAAAGCGAAATCGGTCAGATTGGTTGCCCTTGGTCAAAACATAAGCCCCCACATCTCGGTCATCTAGTAAGATGTGGAGCATGGTAGCTAGGTCTAACCCATTCTGAGTTGCTGTTGCCATTAATCCCTCTACCTAACACCTAATACCTAACACCTAACACCCATTGGTGACAAGTTAAGGTAAAGATGTCGTTGTCAAGGGAGCGGAGGAGCAGAGGAGCGGAGGAGCGGAGGAGCGGAGGAGCGGAGGAGCGGAGGAGCAGAGGAGCGGAGGAAGAAGAATACAATTTTCCTTAACCCTTGGAGTATTTCCATATGTAGGTTTTTTTTAGAACCACTACGCTATATATGGGAGTTGA
>JAAHHL010001723.1 GCA_010672185.1 Caldora sp. SIO3E6
TGTGAGTTTTTCACTCTTGGGGTCGTGCAGAATAACTCTGTAATTTTTGCAACCTAAGCGAAAAGAGTAGAGTTGTTTGTGGATGTCCCTGAAAGCAAAAAAGTTTCGTTTCCATACAATGTGACCGCCCCTAAGATAAATGATCAACCACACCGATCTGATCAAAAGCCTTGGCCCCAGTGCAATGGATCAGATAATGTTATACCTGGCATTCAGTGCGATGAGAGCCAGTGGACACCGCCACGGGGCTTTCCTGGATGCAGCGGCAACTGCTGCTAAATGTGCAATTTACATGACCTATTTGGAGCAAGGTGAGAATACCCGTATGACGGGTCATTTGCACCATATTGAGCCCAAGCGAGTCAAGGTAATTGTTGAAGAAGTCAGACAAGCTTTAACAGAAGGAAAATTGTTGAAGATGCTGGGTTCCCAGGAACCTCGCTACTTGATTCAGTTTCCTTACGTTTGGCTGCAAAAGCATCCTTGGCAACCAGGACGTTCCAGGATCTCAGGAACCAGCCTCAATTCAGAGGAAAAGCGACAACTTCAGACAAAACTCCCCAAAAACCTGCCGGATGCTCAAGTTGTTCATCACATCCAGTTTTTAGAATTAATTGAATTTCTTCACAGTCGCTCTCAAGAAGATTGGCCAGAGGAACGCCGTCAGCCTTTGAGCGAAGCGATGGCAGAACATATCAGACGTCGCTTACTTTATTCAGGAACAGTTACCCGCATTGATTGCCCTTGGGGGTTACCTTACTACGCTCTCACTCGTGCGACATATTCGCCACCGGATGCCACAGAACGCACTTACACGGTAGTGGAGGATACAGCAAGGTACTTCCGTTTGATGAGAGATTGGGCAGACCGCAAGCCAAAGGTCATGCGTCTCCTGGAAGAATTAGATATCTTACCAGAAAAAATGGATCAAGCACTCGAAGAACTAGATGAAATTATTCGCGCTTGGGGTGATAAGTATCACAGCGACAAAGGTGAGGCAGAGCCAGTGATTCTGCAAATGGTGGTTGGCCCTAAGGTAGATTAATTGGGTAATAGGGAAGGGGAGAAGGAAGTGTGGGGAGGGTGGGGAGTGTGGGGAGATGGGGAGATGGGGAGACAAAGGAGAACTGATGATTTTTTTGATACTTAGCTAGTAGTCCAAAAATTTCGCTTACTCCCCTTTAAACGACTACCCTTTCCAATTAATAACGCTTCTAGATGGGTGAGAAAAAAAGGCATGGGAAGTGTGAGAGTTCCTGCCGACTGTACAACCTTTCTTCCCTCCTGCCTCCTGCCTCCTGCCTTCTGCCTCCTGCCTCCTGCCTTCTGCCTCCTGCCTCCTGCCTTCTGCCTCCTGCCTCCTGCCTCCA
>JAAHHL010001724.1 GCA_010672185.1 Caldora sp. SIO3E6
TTTTTTGAAGGGGGAGGGTAAGGGGGCTGAGTCATTAAGATGTCCTTGTTCTGTATCCAGGAACTTATTCATTATTGTCGCAAAGCCTATCCCTTAATGAGTGGCAGGCGTTATACTGCACCATCCATAAAACCCCCAGTCCCCCAGAGAGTTCACCAACCTTATCAGAGTGTGTGCGTTGGATTCTCAATTGGGAGGTTTTTGGGGCGCAAGAGTGATGGAGAGCCAGGAGTAAAGACTTTATGGTGGGGTATACAACGATCGCTTAGGGAAAGCTGAGGGGATTAAGTGATTGAAATCATATAAGCGATTGTGTCAAGTCACAGAGAGTTTTTGTAATAATTCGTTACATTATATGTAACAAAACGTTACATAGGAGCTATCGGTTATGTACACATCCAACGAATTAGGCGTTCTCAACAACTACGCTACGGAGCAACAAATGTACTATGCTGTCTACCCTTCACCATCTCAGCAACGCCGTTATGCCTTACTAGGCGCGTGCGCAACTTTATTTGTAAGTGCCTTAACTTTAACAGCACTAGCTGTGAGCTAGTTCCCCATTGATTGTTTTGCGGAAATTATCTTCTTCTAAAGATTATGACTATCGTTATTTCACTTTTGGTTGTAGGTTGGCTTGCTGCTTCTGTAATTGGTACTCAAGCCTACTTCAGGGGTGAGCAGTCTAAGCCCATCCATGAGCGTAACTGGCGCTCTGGCTCTTTCGAGAAACTGGCTAAATCCATGACTGGCACTGAGATGGACTACACCACTCGCGTTCCTGCTTACCCGATAGACAGCTACTTCAGCCGTCTGTTGCCTAATGAGTAAATCTCATCCAGGAAGTACCAGACATAGCCCCTAGCGCCGCTGCTAGGGGCATTCTGATGGAGCAGTTTCTACCTGGAAGCTTCGCAATTATAGATTATCGACTATACAAGTACAAATAATCATAGATAATAATCTACGTCACCTACCCCCCATTCTTAGAGAAACGCTACCAGGTGACGTAAACTCCTAACGAAAAACCAGGTATTTTGCCAAACTTTGTGGGGGTGGGTCACCAGTGTGTGGGAGTTGCGATTACCTACGGTAGCGCGACGCGATTGCTTCCAGCACCGCCATAGGCGATCGCTCTCAAACACCACCAATGTTGTGCTTTGCTGATGGGTGGTCGCTGAGATGTTTCTGGTGTACTGACGAGGTGAGCAAGACCTGGGGATGGCAAAGATATGCTCTCTATCAGCATTGCCAGGGATGGGGTTGTCTTGAGGGAGTCAAGTAGAGCGGGTGGTGACCCGTATCGTGGGATGCCAAGGAACAGTCGCGATTGTCATGAGAAGCCCTTGCATACCATAACCGGTAA
>JAAHHL010001725.1 GCA_010672185.1 Caldora sp. SIO3E6
TCTTAAGCCCCTTGTTAACTTGCCTTACCTGAGAATGTCTTAACCGCCCTGGCGACTGCTATATCTTCCAATCTTTGCCAAAAATAGAGCATTTACTCAGCAATAGTAGAACTCTATATACTACAGGCGCACACCTATTCCATTATCTAATAATAATAGCAAAAAATAATGGCAAATACAACTAATCAAGAAATTGTATTTGTTTAGCGCGAATTTCTCCAACCTCAAAACCCCAACTTCTGTACTGCTCTCCGCTTCACTTCCTCGCCCCTTCTATCGTATTTAGCAG
Organism: Caldora sp. SIO3E6; assembly: GCA_010672185.1. Classification (GTDB taxonomy): domain Bacteria; phylum Cyanobacteriota; class Cyanobacteriia; order Cyanobacteriales; family Coleofasciculaceae; genus Caldora. The sequence goes on from JAAHHL010001725.1 coordinate 290, forward strand.
TAGTAACAGGAGAGGCATGACCTGCTAACTTCTGCACTGTGACAATATCAATCCCAGCATCCAACAAATCCGAGCAAAAAGTTCTCCTGAAATCATGAGGGCTAAACGACTCAACCCCAGCCTGTTTCGCCCGTTTCCTAACAATCTTGAGTACAGCATCTGGACACATGTGTCTGTACTCTACTTTGCCACCTTTCCTAACTGGACATAGTAGGGGGCCCGGTTCGCTACCTCTGACTTTCAACCAGTCCAATAACAGGGGAATAGCTCCCTCTGGTAGGTAAACTGTCCGATCCTTCCCACCTTTCCCCTCACGAATTTCTAAAGCACCAGTCTCAGGGTTAAAGTCCCTCAATTCCAGCTTTACCACTTCAGAGCGACGAATGCCACCGCCCCGTAGAATGCCTATGAGAGCTGAATCTCGCAGTCCAATTGCTCCTTCGGAATTCTGGCAAACACTTATCAAAGAGCTAATCTCACTTTGACTCAGAGCCCGACCTCTAATCTTACCATTTTGCTTGATACTTGGTAAGTCCACCGCCTTAGCATAGTCTAGGGGGTCGATTAAATCAAGTCTCAATGCTTCCAATAAAACTCTCCTCAAAGCACAGAGCATTTTGGAAGCTGTTGCCGGAGCAAGTTGCTGCTTAAGAATTGTACGCACTGACATGGTGTGCTGATATCTTAATTTAGACCAATCCAAAGTCATAGCATCGCACTCACCATTAGTCAGCATTGATGCGATCGCATCCAATGATTGTCTCATAGTCGAGACTGAACCAGTTGAGAGACTATCAATGTACATAGCAGCAGGGTGCTGAGTCAGTGGCACCGGTGCTTTGAGCCTCAGATCACTCTCTTGTTGGTAAGGTATTTTCAACATTTATTATTGAGAAGTATCATTCTAAAGACTAATTTACCTTATTGCTTGCAATGAGGCCATACACACTGTAAACCTATAAAAAAGTTGAACAATAAATAAAAAAGTCAAACAATTAAATAAAAAAGTTCTACAATTTGTGCAGGTGCAGAGAAAAGGCTTGGAAAATAATTGCTTCCTTGGTGGAGCAGGAACC
>JAAHHL010001726.1 GCA_010672185.1 Caldora sp. SIO3E6
CTAATCCTTAGTACTCCGAGGAATACCAAAGTTGAGCGTTTAACTCTTCTAACACAGGTAAGACTGCTTTGCGACAAGCAGAATTCCAACCGCCAAAGAGGGTAACTACTTGGTCTTGTTGGATAAGTTTTCTGGCTTTACTCTCAAATAAGCTGGGGTTAGAAGCTCCATCTTCAATAACTGGTTCAATGAGCTTACCTAATACTCCCCCAGCTTGGTTGATTTCTGCAATCGCCATTAGTTCCGCATCTTTCAGTGGAGCCTCACTGATCGCCATTGTTCCTCGGAGAGAGTGCAGGATACCCACTTTGACAGTTGACATAGGCGAAACCTCTACCAAAAGTTATAGATATTTGTTGATTGCTTTACCTGTAATGCGACCCCACAAATCTTGAACAGACAAAATTTTTTTATATTCTGTGTTTATATATTGATTTGAGTCCTCAGTTCCCTTAACTTAGACGGTATTGTCAAAGAAAAGTTTTATATATAGCGTTTTTTAAGGATTGGTGAATAGCCCAAGCCTTGAAAGACCTTTTCAAGCAGGATTTTTATGGCAGCATCCTAGTTTTGGCGCAAGGACTAGTGCAAGAAGGCAGAAGGCAGAAGGCAGAAGGCAGAAGGGAAGAAAGCTTGTGCAGTAAGCTTTTTCACCTTTTTTAACTGGTGGATTATTTCCGCCGCGTTGCACTAGTTCAAATACCTCTTAAAGCCCTGATTTTTCGTTGCTCAGATGGGCTATTTTCCCAAACGGAATGCTCCCTTTGTATTTCACATCTTTTTCACAAAATGCTATAAATAATTAGTTTTATTATAAAATTCATAATCAAGTAGTTCTAATGTTAGATTAGGTCAAAATATGTTTTTTTTATTATACATACAATTTTATATTCTTGCTTTATTGTCACTAATCTCTAACACTGCTAATATCGTTCTTTGTGTCCTAAAATACCAAAAATGATGTTACAAAAGTTTATGGTATAGCACTACGCGAATAGGTTAGGACATGAAGAGAACTCACCACAAAGGCACAGAGGACACAAAGAAAATTTATATTTCCTAATTCTAGCTCTTAGTGCATATCATACTAACGTCCTAACGTTAGCGCGTAGTGCTATATTAAACCAAATCCGGTATACACAAACCTGTTATGTCCTAACATGTAGAGACTTTGCCTGCAACGTCTCTACAGGGTTTTCGCGGTTTCTTAGATGAGTTAACCTTTTATTTACGTTTGGCAGTAGCTTTTTTCTTAGCAGCTTTAGCGGCTTTCTTAGCAGCTTTTTGGGCTTCGAGCGCGGCTAGTCTAGCTTGTTCTTTTTCTTCGGCAATTTTGTCCAGGTAGTAGTGGTAATCACCGAGG
>JAAHHL010001727.1 GCA_010672185.1 Caldora sp. SIO3E6
TAACTGCTCAATGATCTTCTGAGCACGCTGTAGCGGTGTTTGCCTACTAGTAATTTGTTCAATGAGTCTAGTCCATTGTCTACGAAGTGCATAAGCTCTCTGACGCTCTTCCCGTGAATTAGGGGAGAGCAAGCAGAGTTCTCCTACTGGCAACACTTCTTGACAATCTAAATCCAATAGTCCTCCTACGGCTGCACCTGGTCCGACAAATTCAGCATGATAGGATTTATACAGAATTAAGCCATTCCGACGTTGACTAACAATCCGTAGCTGTCCATCGTTTAGTCGCATAATTATTTTTTTATTTTAGAGTAGTAAAAAATATCACTATAGCGTTGCTTGGCAAAGGGAATAGGTAATGGACAATAAGGAATAGGATATATATAGCAGTCGCCAGGGCGGTTGCTATACCTCACGAATGCAATAACTGCTATCAATAGTTTACCTAGGGAACTATTCCATTGTATGTAAAGTATCGAGGGGTTATCAAGTAGGAGGCTAGTTATAGAAGTTAAAGTGATGATAAATTTATGAGAAATTTAAGGTGTTATTACTGCTGGACAGAATTCAAAATTCAAAATTCAAAATTCAAAATGCTTATAAAAAATTATAAGTTCTCCCTTTTATCTTTATCTCCCCACACCTCCCACACTCCCCACACTCCCCACACCTTTTTCTCTCACCCTCTGTTGCCTGGTTTCTCAATCAATATCCAACATTGTAAAATTCCAGTCATGACCCTTTACCGCCACAGCAGCTAGGTAACCCGGTGCTGGCTCCAGGGGAGACAAACACCAGTCAGCAGCAGCTTGCTGATTTCCCTGAATACTTTGTAGGGCTACCGGTTCTCCGGGAATTAGGGATATTTCCACCTTCTCCAAACCAGCTAACCCATCACCGGTAGCTTTGAGATAAGCTTCTTTCCCAGTCCAAGCTTTGAAAAATTCCTCTTGCTTTTGCTCAGGAGGGAGGGAACTAATCACAGCAGATTCTCTAGGAGAGAAGAAGCGTTTCGCCAGTTGCTCGACATCGGAAACAGAACGAATGTACTCTAGATCGATGCCAATCTGCCGGTTAAGGGTAACAGCATACAAAGCCATGCCCTGGGAATGAGACAAGTTAAAATCAATTGTTCCACCTAAACTAGTATTACCAAGAGCTGGCTTACCACGGGAACTGTAAGCAAACTTTAACTGTACTGGTTCCAAGTCTAAGTAGCGAGCTAAGATCATTCGCAAGAAGCCGCGACCAGCAATAAAATGCTTTTTGTCCTTGTCAAAGTAAAATCTGTCAGCTCTCTGCTGCTCATCGGTAGAAAGGGTGTCTGCCAACTGCTGAATCTGCTCTGCTGA
>JAAHHL010001728.1 GCA_010672185.1 Caldora sp. SIO3E6
TAACAAAGCTATTTACTTCGTTACCGTTTTGATGTTATTGAGACAATTACCTGCGATTGCCTTCTCTACGAGAGGCTACGCCAACGGCACCAGCGAAGCTGATCGCGCTTCTAATCGAATTTAGACCCCAGCAAGTCTCTGAGTCGCTTTCCCATCTACGCTCGTTTAGATGTGCCAGAAATTTGGTGTTATGACTCAGGGGAGGTAAAAATTTACCAGCTACAAAGTGAGGAATATATAGAAGTAGAAACTAGTTTAGTGTTTCCAACGCTGCCAGTAAAAGAGCTGCCTGCACTGATTGAACAATACCGCCTTCAAGGAAAATTAGCAATTCGCAAAGCTGTGAGAGAATGGGCAAAGAGTAGATAGGGAATAAGAATGAGAAGTAATGACTACGATTTTACGAGTTGGCGATCGCACGATTACCGCTGAAGAAATTATTCCCCTACTAGCTGGATACCAACTGCTACAGCCGTTAATCCGGGAAGTGATAATTGATCAAGCGATCGCTTCGATCCACTGTACTCCGGAGGAAACAAGTCAAGCAATTGGGCAGTTTTGCCAGAAAAAACAAATCACTGACCCCAAAATTCAACAAGCTTGGCTCCAACAACAGGGAATGAGTACAGCACAACTCGAAGAACTGGCAACCAGAGCACTAAAAATCGAAAAATACAAGCAGGAAACCTGGAGCCACAAAATCGAATCTTACTTCCTTAGCCGTAAGATAGAGTTAGACCGAGTCATTTACTCCCTGCTTCGCACGAAAGATGCCGGGATTGCTCAAGAACTCTATTTCCGGATTCAGGAAGGAGAGCATACTTTTACCGATTTGGCAAGGGAATATTCTCAAGGTCCTGAGGCTCAGACAGGGGGGTTAGTTGGTCCTGTGGAGTTGACTCAGCCTCACCCAGCTTTAGCTAAAATATTACGTTTAAGTAAACCAGGGCAACTTTCACCACCGACACGTTTAGGAGAATGGCTGGTAATTGTACGTTTAGAGGAATTGATTCCTGCACAATTAGATGATGCTATGCGCCAGCGGCTGCTCAATGATTGTTTTAATAATTGGCTTAAGGAACAGATTACTCAGCAGTTAGCGGTTGGCGATGGGGAGCCAGGAATTGTCAAATAAGTGTGCGCTTGTAGGGTCAGTGGAATGATTACGGGTAAAATGACTCTTAAAGAGGTTTTATGATGCTGAAGCAAAGAGTAATCGTAGTGCCGTGACCCAGCTAAAATAGTGCATTAGAAACTGGTAGGGAAGTAAAAAGTAACAAGTAAAAAGTAACAAGTAAGAAAGAACTAGAAACCAAAATCTATTGCACCATTTTAGGTGGGTCAGTCCA
>JAAHHL010001729.1 GCA_010672185.1 Caldora sp. SIO3E6
TTTTGGTTTCTAGTTCTTTCTTACTTGTTACTTTTTACTTGTTACTTTTTACTTCCCTACCAGTTTCTAATGCACTATTTTAGCTGGGTCACGGCAGTAGGGTGTGTTAGCGCAGCGTAACGCACCATATTGTGGATGCAATCATTTTCAAAAATTGCCTAAGTTGTGTTGAGTGATTTTCCTTCACAATTGTTTGTTAAAACAATGCTACAAGGGGTTGGGCGTAGCATTTGGATTGACATACTTGGGACTATGTACTTAAATTATCCCCCAAATGCTACGCCCCTACAATCATTGCCAATTTACACTAACTACTGGCTATGATGTTAACTGAGTTGTCATTGTGCTGGTTACTGATGGAACCTCTGGAAATTGCTGTTGCTGCCTTGATTGTACAGTTTCTGACTAAAGCTGGGGAAAAGGCTGGAGAAACATTTGGAGAGAAGCTATTTGACCAAGGAACAACTTTATTCCAACGCCTCAGAAGAAAGTCACCTCAAACAGTGGCAGCTATTGAACAAGCAGAGGAAGCACCCCTGGATTTTGGTCAAGCTGTGCTAGAGGTAAAGGCAGCAGCTGAGACTGAGCCAGATATTGCTGAGGCGGTGCAACAGATAGGAGCAACGGTTACGGAAAATTCGCAGTTAGCGGAAGCGATGCAGAAGGTTATCGAGGAGATGAAGTCTTCGCCTTCAGCAGTTCAGAATTCGGGCAAGTTAGCTGAGAAGATTAATGCTCTCTTCCAAGGAACTACTATTTCTGGAGGTAATGTCGGAAACACTCAAGACTTCCAAAATAGTACCAGCACTGGAGTCTTCCAGAGTCCAATTCACGGTAATGTTAACTTTTGACTGAACTCGTTCGACTGGGAACGGACAAAGTCAAATCCCCCTACTGCCATACCCCACAATCTGCCTTACAGCGGTGTGATTAAATTTGTGGGACGTAGCGAAACCCTCTCAACCTTACACCAGAAGTTGCAGGAAAGGGAGAGAGTGGCTATTTGTACAATTGCCGGTATGGGAGGAGTGGGGAAAACCGAACTAGCACTGCAATATTCCCTGTATCATCAACAGCAGTCAACTTATAGCGGTGGTATTTGTTGGTTGCAGGCAGGGGAAGTTGATGTGGGAACTCAGATTGTCAACTTTGCTAGAACCCAATTAGACTTGCAGCCACCAGATGACTGGGATTTAGAGGAGCAGGTGAAATACTGCTGGCGGTGTTGGCGAGAAGGGGAAGTGTTGGTAGTGCTGGATGATGTTCGGGATTATCAAGACGTACAATCTTATTTACCTTATGCTGAATCCCGGTTCAAGCTACTGATTACCACCAGGCGGCAATGGTTA
>JAAHHL010000173.1 GCA_010672185.1 Caldora sp. SIO3E6
TAGGGGCTGGTAGCCGCAAAAGAGCGGTGCTGAAAGCAATCGCTCAGGGGGTGACAAGCAATCGCATCCCTGAGTGGTGACCCGCCACTACCCACCCCAGATAGGATTTTGCAGTACAAAGTACTTGATAGCAGCACTGCTCCAGTAATGATGAACACCTAACGCCTTGACTACCGGTATGTTGCCGGTCTCTTGTAACATATAGCTCTCTGTTGATTTGATGGGGCAAGAGCGAGGCTTCTGGGTGATAGATAGGTGATAGATGGGTGATAGATGGGTGATAGATGGGCGATCGCTTTTACATGGTAACGGAGAAGTTTGAGCTATTCACCAATGGGTAGCATTTCTTCTTCGACCAAAATTTCATCGCCTTTAAATACTCTCAAAAGCATATTTCCAGACCCTTCTTCGCTCCAAGATACCGAGTAGGAATACTCGCCATTTTCCCAGGTTGTTCCTCTCCAACCATCATGTCGCCATTTCTGATAATTGTCTAAGGTGATGCAGCCCCCCCCATAGCGATCGCATCCCGTATAGACATCGCCATCGGTAATGGTAATAGTGAAATCTCCAGCTTGGTAAGTCCCTGCTTTTGCGGGTAATGTTAGTAGCACTGAACCTGCAATAAAAGCAGCAGTAATTAATCCTTTAAATGCAATCCAATTTAATTTCACCTTGTCAAAAATCCTTTTTACTTGGGTTGATTCCTAGAGGCAGGGAACAATCATCGCTCATAACAACTGCTAGACCTTTCATCGGAATAACTAGCTCAAAAAGACTATTTATGGAAATAGGGGAGCGATCGCTCCCCTATTTCCGCTAATCAATCCCCAGCATATCAGCAATATTGACCACCTCTGAAATTGTGCCTACAGCTGCTTTGATTTGACGGTTGACCACTGGAGTCAGTCCCTGCATGGCGTTGTAGTCTTCAATGCCCATCCCCTCTACAACCTTAGCGATCGCTTTTGGGGTCACACCAGTTAGCTCACTGATTAGCTTGTTGGTTATGCACCACTTATGCTCTGGCTGATTGTAATTCCAATCCTTAATTGCTCTAACGGCTCGACTAGCTAGCTCTCTTGAGGCATTGGGGTTAGTCCGATACTTATTGTCATTCATCAATTCCTCACTACTGACCATGCTCAAATCTTCATTGAGCCGCTCATGGAGAGCGTTGATTGCCTTGGCACGTTGGAGTAAAGCAAGTTTGACCCATTCCTTAATATCAGCATCCCCAAGAGCTTGCTTGACAGCAGTTAACTCCTCACCCTCTAAACCAACTTCACTGAAGATATCAATACTAGTTTCATTCATTGGCACTGGGGTAATATTTACTGATTGCTTGTCAGTAGAGGGTTCTGGGGTAATAGTATCTGGTTTTTCTAAATCATCTTTCAAGTTCCAATCTTCTACCAAGTATTTGATAGCCAGATGCTCCCAGCGCTCAACGCCACCCTTACCTGCATCAGTGAAGTAATAGGGAAAGGGAACACCTTCATGGGGACTTTTTCCACTTTGGGCGGGATACTTCTCTCTGACAGCCTTCCTGATAGAAGACATCGGATTGCGACGGCTCGGCGGGGTATCTGGATAGGATAAGAGTACAGCTTGCTTAATTTGTAAGCAAGCTATTTTTATCTGCTTTTCACTTTCAGCAGAAGCTATAGCTTCATTGAATTCTGGCATTGCTTCTTTCCAAACAGGTGTCTTGCGTGGCATAGTCCGTTAACTCGGTTCAACTATCCTTAACTTAGCTATGTTAGCTACCCATAGCAATACCCCTATAGCTACTGATAAGCTATTCCGATTATACCCACTTGACTACCCTTGCATCTGTTATACATTCACATTTATCCATTTTATACTGTTATGCTTTAGAGTAAGCGCTAAAAGTATAACACCATGCAAGCCACTATCAGATTGACCAACCTGCTCGATACCATTGCTGACCTACTCCCCTTGACTTACTTAGAATTGACACAGATGACCTCCAAGCAAATCAGAGATAAGGTAGCCAGACCATTGGGGATTCCTGGGTGCTACCGGATGAAGAAGGCTCAACTAATCCAACAATCCTGGAAGGAACTGGAGAATGCTAGAGCTTACCTCCAAACATCGGAGGTGGAGAGGAAGCAGGGTAAGCAAGCGTTGGAGCAGCTCAAAAAGAATGAAGACTACCAGATAACCATCTCTGAGATAGCTACCAAGACTTACAACCGACTACGGGAAATTGCTCAAACTCAGAGCAACCTAACTGATATGAAGGAAGGTATCAACCCCATAGTTGCTTCAGTCGCTCTCTCTGAGATGAGGGAGTATGAGTTTTCAACTGTCAAGTCTCGACGCAATCAAATTAAGGATGCTCTCTATCAAATGGTATTGAGTGAGATTCCTTTACTCAAAGAAACTATGGAGGTACTGGTAAATTACTTCTACTCTCAACTGCTCAGCTTCCAGAAAGAGGATTCTATCCAGCTCAGCAAAAATTACAGGAAAGCAGTCAAGGGGAAAAACCGGGATAAAACCCCCATCAGTATCTTTCAACTGGTAAATGATTGTCACCAAACCTTGCAAGACTTGATGGAAGGGAAAGACCCCCACTGGGCAAAGGTTTCCATAGCTTTTGCCCTTGGAACTGGTAGGAGGATGGTGGAAATACATGCCCTTGGTCAGTTCTCCGTAACCGGAGAATACCAGCTTCACTTTTCCGGTCAAGCCAAGACCAGGGGAGCTGAGGGAGCCAAGGAGGAATATGAGATACCTACATTGTTTCCAGCTAATCAGCTAATGGCAGCGCTGGAGTATCTGAAGCAGGAGGGGAGAAGGATTGATGGGGATAAACAGAGACGCGATCGCCTAGCCACAAACAGAGCTTTTGGTATGGCGAATAGTCGTGCGATGGAGAAGTACCAGGGAATTAACTACAAGGGACTCAGAGCTATCTATGCTGAGTGCCAGTGGTATCTACTACCGGAGTCTACCAAAATCAAGACTGAGAAACACAGTCTTTATTCTGAGTGGTTGGGACACCTGGACAAAGAAGGGAAGCTTGACGCTACTTTTATGAGCTATATGGTTTACCACATTACTGATATTGAATGTATCAAGAACTAGACAGAAGATACCCCGCTGCTGTAAACCATGAGTAGAAAGAGTGGGGTGGCTCTATGAAAATTGATCGCCACGGCAAAGCTAAGATTTTATCCCAACAAGAGATTCAGCTACTCTTCAGTGAGGGGTTACAGAACAATCGCGATCGCACTTTGTTCGGCATCTGTTTATTCTGTGCCTGTCGAGTGCGTGAAGCTTGTACTCTACGGACTGGGGATGTCTATGATAACTCTGGTAGAATCCTGCCAAAACTGATAATTCGCAAAGGTAACACCAAAGGGAAATTGGCAACCCGTACTATTCCCATCATCTCTGACTTGAGAACATTATTAACCAACTACTATCCAGACGCGGGTGTTGTGTATCTCTTCCCTGGACGAAATGGAGATTTTCTCCAGCCTGACTCAGTAGACAAAATCTTGAGAAAAGCTTGTAGGCGGGTGGGGTTAATCGGTGTGAGTAGCCACAGTTTTCGGAGAACAGCACTAACTCAGATGAGTGATAATGGGACACCACTGAGAGTAATCCAAGAGGTATCGGGTCACCGAAATCTACAACAACTCCAAGCCTACATTGAGGTTAGAGATGAGCAAGTGCTAGGAGCCGTCACAGGACTAAGCCTACTTTCCCCAGTCGAAAATGAGTCCGGAAAACAACTATTTTCCGGACTCAACCCCCATCTTACCCACAATGACCATACTCAGACTACTCAGAAACCATAGTCAATGATGATTTTGTTGATGGCAAAGGAGTACTGTTGTTGGGTGTGCTTTTTGGTAAGCATCCTGACATCACTACAATCAGCCATAATTCCCCGATAATAGCCATTGCTAAAGCAATTCGATTTTTGGTCATTGAAGGCCACCTCATACCCTTCAAAAAGCTCAAATTAGGCAAGTTTGGGAAAGTGAAGCTACCATCATCTTGATACTCTCTTCTCACTTTAGAGAGAGTCCTTTTATCAAACTCAAACCACTCTCCATGAACCCTATGAGCTGAGTATTTTTCATGGAAGTATTTCTCATCCTCTGTAACGTTAGGCGTTTCAAACCAGTCAATTAGTTCTAGTGGGTAAGGACTTTGAGAACTGTTCAACTCAGCTAACCTTGCCTCTACTGAGCGCCTTGTTAGTCCTATCTTGTATCTGTCGCTTCCTACAGCATGAATCAAGTAGACGTAACCCGGTTTGTTTTTGTAAGCGCTATCATCAAAAGACATCACTTTTTTCCTTCTAGTTATGCAGTATACGCATCCTGTAGTTTCATCTTATTTCCAGACAATCTTGCTAGCTGATATCCGCTTTTTACAAGATTTACAGTAGTACCTTTTGTCTTTCCGTTGACTCACCTCCGCCGAACCGCAATGTGGACATGTCGCTTTTTGGCTCGATTGGTCGTTACCCCCTATAGTCAGAAAAGGCACTTGGGACACTTTTGCGCCAATTGCCTGCTCAGTATCGGTTACAGTCTTTGATGAGCCAAATGAGCCAAAATGCTTGTCGCTCGACTTTGGCTCGTTTTGTCCCTTATATTGAGAGACTTTTGTACTAACATTGCTGATAGCTTCATAGTCGAATTCAGCATTATCTAGATTAGGTAGAAAAAATAACTTGGGCGATTTAGCATCTAGCAACAGAGCTAGTCTCAGTTCTCTAGCCGTATCAACTATTCGACTGTTTTGTTCCTCAATGTAAGGTTCTAACGCTGTTAGGCTATTCAGTAATTTTTTGACGCTATATTCAGGTAAAAGCTTTTTCCCATACTTTTCTAGGTACATCCGTATTTTTCCAGTATCTATTACTATCTCTGTGAACAAATCACGGTCGTCATCTTTGAAACCAGGTATCAAGGAAGTCATTACAGATTGACCAGATACTATCCATCCCATACCTGTATGGTGAGCTTGGCGAAGTAATTCTACGAGATATTCTCCAGTGGCTTTAGGGTTAGATGAATTTTTGATAGTATTGTCTAACTCATCCCAAACCATTAGAAAGGAAATATCACAAGCATACTGTGTGTTTTGCTTGCGATATTTCCATTCTTTCTCAACGTCTTGAAAGCTCTTGTTAGCTGCTGTGGTATCTCCATATTTAAGAAATGGTTGCAAGGGATAATCAGTGTCTTTTTGACTACTCATAACGTCAGGACAACTAACTACTACATGAGAGTGAGGAATCTTGCGACCTTTACCTGTATTTCCCAAGGTCATTCCTGTTTTGAGAAATTGGGACACCATTACAGCAGTTGTAGGAGTTTTACCAGTACCTGGTTTTGCTATCAAGCGATAACGCCAAGGGTGGGATTTTAGGTACTTAATGAACTCTTCTGGAGAGCCTGCTAGTAACTTGACCGTATCTTCCTTAACCTCAGGTTCCCGTCTCAAGCCAACAACAATCAATGGGCTCAAATCATGCTTTCGGACGTTAGTAATTTTGTGAATACCTAACTCTTTAGCTAAACTGTCTAAGTGGCGGTTCAGAAGCCCTACAAGCTCACTTGGGGATTGACTAGCTGAGTAACCATATCCAATCTCTATCAAGCCGTTAGAGCGTTGCTCAGCACCCTTAGCAGAAAGCGGGATTGAGAACTGCTTCCAGACAAGTCTTGCTAACTCATTGGCAATCTGTCCTGGGATAGCAAATTTGCAACTCAATAACTCAGGCTCAATTAGGTCACCAGCCAATTCTTGCTGAAGTCGAGCCACTTTCTCATTGAGAGCTTCAATCTGTGTGAGTAAATGTCCGCGCTCAGTATCCCAAGCTCCTTGAGCTTCCCCAATCCTCTTATTGAACTCACCTGTGAGCCCTAGTATGTAATTTTTGCGCTCGACGTGACGCTTAGCAACCTCATGAGCCCAAGCCTTATACTTCTCACTAACTTCCAGAGCTTCCTGATAAATAGCCTCGCCTTCTTCCAGAATTGCTCTGTACTTAGCCTTGAGCGCTTCTCTATCTTTAGTGGTGTATTCTGAGATCCCTAGCTTGATTTCACGCTCCAACTCATCTGAATAGGTCACCTCATATTCCTCTAACTGGGATGTTAGATTTTTTGACTTGACTTGTAATTCCTCACAGTGGGCGCTCTGAATTTGATATGAGGATTGCAGTTTCTTATACTCAGCTTCCAGATGGAATAAAGCATTCTGACTGTTGGTCAAATTAAACTGTAAATCCTTCAAACTTTGAGAGAGCTTACCGTTGTCCTCCTGAACAGCCTCTAACTGCTTCACTTTAGCTTTGGCCTCACTTAAGGAATTAGTTAACTTCTCAACTTTCCTATTGGCTTTACGGTGGATACTTTCACTAACTGCTATGCTAACTGGGATAATCCCCAGACTGCTCAAAGCTACCAGCTTAACTGTAGGCTTGAGCAGTCCGGTTGTTAGTGCTAAAACAGTTAAGCTGAATCCAGTTAATCCACCAATGATTATCTGTTTTCTCATTGCTTAGTTACCTGAGGGGTTAGTAGTAGTTTGAATTCAGCTAATTTCGTTTGTTTCTCTTGAGTCTGCAAAGCTGCTAATTCAGCACTAGCTTGAGCTTGAGCTAATTTTTCATTCATTTCTTTCGCTGTTTCTTCTGCGATTGATTGAGCTGTAGTAGTACGTAATTTAGCCGTCCCCAGTTCAGTAGATTTTTGCTGATTAGTTTGTAACTGAATTTGATAGTCGCTAAGGTCACCTTTAACTTTCTCAAATGCCGTAGCAGCTTGAACTCCAGCGCCAAAAGCTTTAGCCTTTTTACCTTCAACTTGGAATCGCTGGTTGGCTAAATCAAAAGCTTTCCCAGTCAATTGAAGCGCTCTCATGCCTCCTTCATAAATCCTGCTAGCTGATACAAATTCAGCTTGCGTTACTTGAGGTATTGCTTCAGAAGGTTTCAGAGGGTCACTAACTTTGTATTGCTCCGAGTTAAATTGAGGTAACTGTCCTTCTACCTCGCTTGGAGAAGTAAATTCTAAGGCGGGATTATCAACATCTGATGTTGCTTTTTGTACTGTTGATTTAGCTTTATCAACCAGGTTAGATGCTGTTTTTGTGGCACTCTTAGCAGCGCCTACGGTTTTCTTAGCTAGAGTCTTTCCTCTACGCTGTGAAGCATTTCTACTTAAGCTTGGTCTTGGCATCTTAAATCCTCCGATTTGTGTGTAAAAACACCGTGTAATACTTGCAGTTTCTGTTGTTGGTCGTCTACTGCTTCGAGTAAATCCAATAGGTAATCATCAAAATCGAACTGCTCAAATGTTTCTTCTACTTGGGCTTGGTCTACTTGGAATGTGGTTTCTTCCTCCATAGGGAAAACCGGGGAGTTGCACCCCGGTGCTGGCTTAACTTCGCTTGATGATTTGCAGATGTTGAGTTGTTGAGCCGTCAGGTTCTGTTTTTGTGGTGACTACAGTGAGCCAGCTTTGATTGCGGTTGGTACTTTGCTGATAGGTAGGTAACGGCTGAAAATCTTGGTCTTGTGTCGGTTGTGACATAATTAGTTAGTCCTTTGGTTTTCAAGGGATTGGATGAAAAGAGGCAGCGCTCAAAGTTTGGTCGCCGAGAGCGCTACTCTCCATTAAGGGTTATCCAGTTGAATCAACCTTTGCAGAGAAGATACTGCGATATCATCTAAACCAATTTGCAATTCTGAAGCTAATTGAGACATATTCCACAAAATAAATCCCATTACCTCCGTTATTTGTAGATTGGTTTGATAATCCATTTCACCACCATGCTCATTGATGAGTTGGCTAATTCGCCAAGACAATTCACCAGCTTTAGCCGATACTCCTAACACCCATGTGACATAGGTTAGAGAGTTATCAAAACTTGGCGGTATTTGAAAAATTTCTTCTGCTTGCTGTTGGTATTCTTCAAAATTCATAACTGTTTCCTAAGCATTCATGTGCGATTAAGGTTAAGGTTGCTATCCTGGCTTGATGCTCACTTAAAGTAACTGAATCATTTCATTTCGACTAAGGCTTGGTGAATTGCCTGATACTCAGCACGGGAAATGATGAATCCTGGTTTGATGCTGGTAATTACTTTTGCTGCTTGGTGAGCGGTTTCGTGGCTAACTCCAGTAATGAATAGAGCTGTTTCCAGCTTGATTAAATTGCGCTCCAGTTCTACTTCACTTGGTTGATACAGCCAGCATTGGGGATAGTAAGGTTCTATCTCGACTTCAGGTTTTGTTAGTACAGCCTGACTCATGACTTTTTTTCCTCAACATCACCGTTGAAATTAGCTGAGTGCAAACCGTTTAGCATTTTTCCAATTTCTTCAGGTGAAACACCCTTGCGATACAGAGCATCAACCTCACTCGCCAACTGCTCACCCTTGAGGATTTTTGCTAGCTGGATATGTGCCTGCTGCAAAGCGTAACTATCGATATCTGCTGTAATTTCCTGCTGACGAGCTATTTCTTGTTGCTGCTTATCTTGAGATAACAGAGACAACTGGGTTAGTAGGCGATTACTTAAATCAAACGACTGGCTGCGAGTTTTAGCTAATTTGCTTTGACTATCTTCTAAACTTTGCTGACCAATAGTCAGATAAGAAGACTGCTGGTAATCGTAGGTAGCTAAAGCACTGGTAGCTTTTTGCGATTGATTGTAAGTCGCCAGAGCACTCTCATTGAGCCACCCATCAACACCAGGAGTTTCCTCAAATTCTTGAACTGCTTCAGCGTGTTCATCTTGAACGGACTCCTGATAAGCGGGGAAGGTTGTAGCTTTGAGCTTGAGTGCTTCCTGTAATGCGAATTCTGTGTAATTACCGTTGACCCGAAAATCTGTTTCGGGTAACCAGTACCAAGTCTCAATTAAGTGCTTCACATACCGGAAAACAGTCCGCTTTGATAAACCAAGCTTCTCAACCATTTCTTGTACGGTGTAACCATTTTGAGTTGACACTGTGGGTTGGCACTCTTCTGAGTGACATGGCACTGCCTGACACTCTGTTGGCACAGTGTCAGACACTATGTCAGTCACTTGGGTGACATTCTCTCCGGGTTCAAAAGTCGGAAATTCTTCTATCTCAATGGTTTTAGCCATTTGTCACTCTCCTTGCATTTATTGACAGTGCCTTGCATTCGTGGCACTTATTGGCACTTGTGGGTATTTGGCTGTTACTATGCGTTATAGTAGCCACACTAAAAGACAAGTGTCAACTACTAAGGACAAAAACCACAAAAAAACCGACAATGGGGGTGAAGTACAATTCTTATGAAATGGCTACAAGAAAACCACGGGTAACCGTTTACATCGAACCTGAATGCAAAAAACACCTAAAAAAATGGGCTACCGAAGAGAAAAGAACCCTAAACAATCTAATAACAGTCATTCTCGAAGAAGCCGTGGAGAGAAAGCTTCAAAGTGAAAAAGGTACAGACCACAACAAAGAACCACAAGAAACTGTGTAACAACTGGATCTCATGGATGAAAACTCACCCAAACTGGGCTGAAGAATTGATTGCTGATTTGATATAAAGGGCAATAAGACTTTTATTGGATTCCAAAGAAAAAGTCGAAGGCTTCTTAGTAAAAGCTTTTCACACGCTCCCTCGGTCACCTTCGACCACACATAACTAACTTGAGCGTATTTAATCCACCGGGAATTTGTCAACTGTGGATTGATAGTGAACACTCTCTAGATAAGCAAAAAACTGAGAAGCCTTCATCCCATCACTTTCAAGGAGATGAAGGCAGAA
>JAAHHL010001730.1 GCA_010672185.1 Caldora sp. SIO3E6
GAATCAAGTAACCCCAGATTTGTCTGAGCAATTCCCTGATGCCGTAGCTGTTGCTAATGCGGAGATAGAAGAGTTGGAAAACTTAGTGCGCTCTACTGGGTTCTATCGCCATAAGACGAAAAATATTCAAGGAGCCTGCCGTCTGATTGTAGAAAAGTTTAACAGTGAAGTGCCGCAGCGGATGGAAGAATTACTAGAACTACCAGGGGTTGCTCGTAAAACCGCAAATGTGGTTCTGGCTCATGCTTATGGTATCAATCAAGGAGTTACTGTCGATACTCACGTTAAACGGTTAACTAATCGCCTAGGTTTAACTGAGCACAAAGATCCTATTCGTATTGAGCGAGATTTAATACGACTGTTACCCCAAGAAGATTGGGAGAATTGGTCAATTCGGTTAATTTATCATGGTCGAGCAATTTGTAAGGCACGAAAACCGGAGTGTAATGCTTGTATTCTAGGAGATTTGTGTCCTAGTGCGGATTTGCAGGAGGAGTAATATAGCAAAAGGCAGAGGGCAGAAGGCAGAAGGAAAAGAAGGTTTAAGCGGAACCGGGTATTTGGAAAGCGGATTTGGTATCAGTCGTAAGTTTACCATCCCCTCTCGGGGAAATTGGTTTGGAAAGCTTAATGACATAACAAGGTATGGGTGTTTCCATCTCCTCTCGGAGAAGTGGGTTTGTAAAGATGACGCCGGAGTTCAAATCGATGACCAAGGCGTTTCTATCGTTTCCATCTCCTCTCGGAGAAGTGGGTTTGTAAAGCTTAGCAAATCAGGCAATCAAAAAACAGTCAAAAGCGTTTCCATCTCCTCTCGGAGAAGTGGGTTTGTAAAGTTCGTTGGAACCAGAATCGGGAATTATTCCGATTTAATTATCGTTTCCATCTCCTCTCGGAGAAGTGGGTTTGTAAAGAGTACCCTTCTAGAACCCTTACCAGCAGTGCGTTCGGAACACCCTAATCGACGCATCTCTACTCAGAGTAACACATCCTGCCAAAATTTGCAAAAAATACACCCCTCAAATCCTCTCGTAGTAAAGCATCGACGCATCTCAACGAAAAATATAGGGTTTCAGCGATTTGCCGAGATGCGTCGATGAAGCCCAAAAAAATTCACTACAACCTTTATGAGATATAGCTTTGACAATGTTTGGGGGTGGTATTCCATTACTACTCAGTTATTGACCCCCACAGTCAATTTTCAATTTCTCGATCCTTAATTTCACTTGCGCTGGTAGAAGTCAATTTGAAAGCAGTACCACAAGGACAAACTCTAGGTACCCTGGTTTCCATCTCCTCTCGGAGTAATTAGTTTGTAAAGTGGCTAGCAAGAACTATACCTTGCTCAC
>JAAHHL010001731.1 GCA_010672185.1 Caldora sp. SIO3E6
ATCCTTTCTTGCCAGGTTTGTTGGACTTGCAATTAGCAAAAAATCGTTGAATTGCGCGTTCTACGTTTTCTACTGATGCTTGGCAAGCATGGGAGTTGAGTTCCTTGACAAAACTGTATTCTGCTCTGAGTTGAGTGTTGTACTGATAAAGCTCTTTTTTGCCAATACCACGGTTGTCCATCCAGTACCTTAAAACTTTGTTTCTCACAAACTGAGAAGTCCGGATAGCTTCTGAGATAGCAATTGCTTGTGTTTTTTTGACCACAGCTTTATATTCCAGTACTAACACTTCTTCTATCACCTCCTTAATTTTACATACTATATTTAGTATATACCGTATAACTCAAAAAAACAAGCAAAACATTACAAAAAAGTACTGTTTTTGTGACAAAATTAAGTACAGAATAATAGTAATATTAATGCCTGCCACTTAGGAAAGAAATGAAGAAATAAACCGGTAGATGCAATATTAGTATTAGCGAATTAATAGCAAATTTACACGGGGAATAAATTCCCCACGGGCTTATCCCCATGAATAGAATTCAGGGGCTTGCGCCCTAGGATTTTTGGTCAAATGAGAGCTGTGGATGCCCAGAGAATTAAAAATAAACAGGGTGATTTAGAGGAGATTTACTGGGAAGAAATTGAGAAAGCGGTATGTGTTGAGCTTGGTTTTAGTTTAGCATTTAGGTCTTCGTAGCTTGCCTAACAAGCGGCTGCACGCGGAACGGGTTGTTAAACTATCGTTATGATTCAAAACTGAGTGCCGTCCTGGAAACCACAAGTCTGTTGAGCCGACAAATCTCACCGGGTGAGCGAAAAAAAGGGTGGGGAGCTGAGGAGCTGAGGAGCTGAGGAGGAAGAGAGAACTGATAATTGTTGGATACAAAGCTCAAGAAATCCCACCCAAAATTTCGCTCACCTGGAAGTGTCAATAGACGGACATGATATAAGCTTCGAGAAGACGAATGCAATTAGCGATCGCTCCTAGATGAACAATTTCATAACCATGAGTATTTTGGGTGGGAAAACTCAAGCAAGCACCACGAGCAACATGACCAAATTTCATGGCAATGGAAGCATCGCTGCCAAAGCCAGTAATGGCTGCCAACTGCAAGGGAATATTTTTAGCCGCTGCCGCCTGTCGCAATTCCCCATTTAATCCTTCATCATAAATGCCATAGCCATCCTGAGATAGCAGTACTGGTACTTCCCCATCTTGAATCGGATACTCTGACGACAGGGGACAGATTTCCAGAGCAATTAGGGCATCCAACGGTTGATTCTGAGTAAAGTAAAGAGCTCCAATTGCTCCCACCTCTTCTTTAGCTGATGCGAC
>JAAHHL010001732.1 GCA_010672185.1 Caldora sp. SIO3E6
CGAGATCTACACTCTTTCGCTGCGCGACGCTCTTGCCCTATCAGTTATGGAACAGCATCTAACCAATCATCAATTTTTGGTTAGCGATCGCTATACAATTGCCGATATTAGCTTATTTGCTTACACCCATGTCGCCGAGGAAGGAGGGTTCAACCTAGCCAGCTTCCCTGCTATCCAAGCTTGGTTAAAACGAGTGCAAGCTCAACCCAGGTATATTTCAATTAGAGAAAATAGGTAATTCTAAAACAAATCCGGGTAAAACGTCCTCTCCTGATAAAGTAGTGGGTAATTCCACAATCCCCATATTCCCTCCTACTCTATAGCATTGACAAATAAGATGCATACAATTGCATACATAGGAGGATGCGAGCGCTGTTCAATCAGTGAGGTGAAAGGGAAATGCGATCGCTCACAAGTAGTTTACCCTAAATTGGGATAATTTATTTCTTGGAATTCCCTTAACTTAGGAGGCAAAATCAACCAAGGCTGTAGTCATAAATTTCGTAGGGTGTGTTAGCGTTTGCGCCGCATTCCGAAGGAAAGCGTAACGCACCATTCAATATCCTAGTATTGGAGTAAATGAATTTTATGATGCAGCTAGCTTTAACGAAATCGGTGCGTTACGCTAGCGCTAACGCACCCTACAAATGTACTGGATATGAAACTAGAAGATGTCGAACAGATCGGTAGTTTGTAGCTTGGCAAACCGCCTCTTAGTATAGGGTTTGCTGCAATTTATCTATTGTACAGCGATCGCTCTAGTAGTTTCAGCTCTAAAAATGATTTAATGATTTATGCTCCATAACTAAAAAAATATCTCATCAACTATCATCTACCCCATGACCCGATTTATCCATGATCAATTTGCCAAGGATTATTTAGAAGAATTACTCGCTCCTTATGGTGAAGTCAAAGCACCGCGACGAGTTTCTGGAGAAATGCGAGAAATTGATGTCTGGTTTGCTCCCAACTCCGATACTACAAGCAATCTTCGCACCCTAGGATTGTTGGGGCGCATCGCTCAAACTCCGATACTAATCGAACCCTTCCGTAATGCCGCTAGTCCTGACGAAATATGTGATTGTCTATTAAAATTGTTAGAAGTTCGGGGTGAGTTGCGGCGTGAAGCCAATCGCAATCAACTCAAACTTGCTCCAGGGGCAATTCCCAAGTTATGGGTACTCACCCCAACTGCCTCGGCAACACTATTGGAAGACTTTGGAGCAAAAGTTGATCAAGCTTGGTTAGATGGTGTGTATTTTGCACCCAAGAATTTCAGGACAGTGATTATTGTTATCCACCAGTTACCTCGTAGCCAAGAAACATTATGGTTAAGGA
>JAAHHL010001733.1 GCA_010672185.1 Caldora sp. SIO3E6
GGGGTTAGGTGTTAGGTGTTAGGTGTTAGGTGTTAGGTGTTAGGTGGTAGGTGGTAGGTATTAGGTGTTAGGTTTTAGGTGGTAGGTGGTAGGTGTTAGGTTTTAGGTTTTAGGTTTTAGGTTTTAGGTTTTAGGTGGTAGGTGTTAGGTGTTAGGTGTTAGGTGGTAGGTGGTAGGTGGTAGGTGTTAGGTTTTAGGTGGTAGGTGTTAGAGATTTTCCAATTCTCAATTCTCAATTCCCAATTCCCAATTCCCAATTCCCAATTCCCAATTCCCAATTCCCAATTCCCAATTCCCAATTCCCAATTCTCAATTCTCAATTCTCAATTCTCCATAAGCTTTTTGCAAATTATCTGTACTCATTACCAGTTGCCGGGAACCGTAAGCAATTAACTCCCGATTCAGCAAAATCAAGTCATCAAAATTAGCGATCGCAACTCCCAAGTCATGGTGAACTACTAGGACAATGTTGCCAGCTTCAGCTAGTTCCTGAAGGATGTCAAAAATTACAGCTTCGGTTTTCTTATCAATCCCAGCCAACGGTTCATCAAACAAAAAAATTTCTGCTTCTTCTGCTAGCGCTTTAGCCAGAACAACTCGCTGTTGTTGCCCTCCTGATAACTGTCCGATAGGGCGCTCACGAAAATCCCTCATCCCCACTCGCTCTAAAGCTTCTGCTGCTCGATGTCGGGATACTGTAGAAAAACGACGAAACCAGCCAGTTTTGCGCACCCTACCCATCAATACCACATCCCAAACTATAGCAGGATAAGTCCAATCGATTTGCGATCGCTGGGGTACATAAGCTACCTTGGCTAATTGCTCCATCAAAGGCTTTCCCTTGTACCATACTGTGCCGGTAGTAGTGGGAACTAATCCCAGCATGGCTTTCATCAGAGTACTTTTGCCAGCACCATTCGGTCCAATAATTCCTGTTAATCGTCCAGGTTTGATCTGGCAGTTAATATTCCTCAAAGCTTCTACCAAACGGTACTGTACCCCCAGTTGCTGAATGCTCAATATGCCAACAGCAGCCGTATCGTTATGGATCTCTTCAGCTTGTCTGGGTGTTGCACTGGCAGTACGGAAAGTGAAAGTTTTCATTCGAGGCTTGGGTTGAATCAAAAAATGAAACAATTATGAAAACACTCTAACCTAAAAAATGAGAAGAATATGAAAAAAATAGAAGGTAGAAGGCAGAAGGCAGAAGGCAGGAGGCAGGAGGCAGGAGGCAGAAGGCAGGAGGCAGAAGGCAGGAGGCAGAAGGCAGGAGGCAGGAGGCAGAAGGCAGGAGGCAGAAGGCAGGAGGCAGAAGGCAGGAGGCAGAAGGCAG
>JAAHHL010001734.1 GCA_010672185.1 Caldora sp. SIO3E6
TTTTCAAACTCTTCAAACCACCAGCTTTGGCATTGACTGCGGCTTGGATAATTTCTTCATTGTGGAGCTTCTTATTAATAATCTGTCGTAACCGTTCTGAACCACTTTCTACGGCAATAGTTAGGGAGCGGGTCTGGCGTTGTGCTAAAGTTGCCGCTAGTTTTGGTGTTACGGTATTGGTTCGCACTGAGGCAATACTCAACCGTACATCTTCATACTTCGGCTGGGATAGATAATCGAGTAATAGTTCAAATTCCGGGTGCTGAGTCACCGAAGCTCCCAGTAAACCTAGGCGATTGGTTACTTGCAGTCCCTGCTCAATAGCTGGAATCAAGGAATCTGTAGCACTAGGAGTCCGAAAGGGTAAGGTTAAATAACTTGCTAAACAGAAACGACACATTTCTGGGCAGCTGCGTACTACTTCTACCATATAGATATTTTCCCAAGCGGCTTTCTCTGTCACCACAGTTGAAGCGGAAAGGGTATTACCCCGGTAAGTCTGTTTTTTTACTTGGGGCGGAATCTCTTCATCTACTGGCTGAATTGACTTAATTTCTCCTGTTAAATCCTGGTAACTTACTTCATACAAACTGGGAACATAGATTCCTGGTACTTGGGCTAAATGTCGCAATTGATTGGTTCTATCCGCATTGCGAACTTCTTTGTAAGCCTCAATGAAGTCACCAAGTAGGTTTTCCCCATCTCCCAGCAAAATCAAATCAAAGAAATCAGCAAAGGGTTCTGGGTTAGCAGTTAGCACTGGGCCACCACCGAAGACTAGGGGATGGTGCTGGTGGCGCTCAGCAGCTCTCACAGGAATTGCTAACGATTCCAGCAAGTTTAAGATATTGACATAATCTAATTCCCATGATATGGAGTATCCCAATAATTCCGCTTGTACTGGCAACTGTTCCTGGCAATCAGTAAACAAGCGACTCACCTGAAGATCAGGGCGGGATGCCAAAGATGCCCACACTACTTGATAACCAAGGCTAGTAATTCCTACACTATATTCATTGGGAAAGGCAAAGATCGTAGGAATCGCAGCAGCATCGGGAGTTGCTGGAGTAAATAGTAGACGTTCGGAGGAGAATAAGCTGTTGTGCATTTAAGTTGTGAATTGGTGCTGACGCGGGGACGCGGAGACGCGGAGATTTGGACAAACCAATTTAAATGCGTCTTTATTTCCCCATCTCCCCATCTCCCCATCTCCCCATCTCCCAATCTCCCCATCACCCCATCACCCCATCTCCCCATCTCCCCATCTCCCCATCTCCCCTTTTTTCCCTCACTCCTAGGTCACAATAAGAGCCTTAGAAATCTCAATCGGCAA
>JAAHHL010001735.1 GCA_010672185.1 Caldora sp. SIO3E6
GGCAGGAGGCAGAAGGCAGGAGGCAGGAGGCAGAAGGCAGGAGGCAGGAGGCAGGAGGCAGGAGGCAGAAGGCAGGAGGCAGGAGGCAGGTGTTATGGGTTAGGTATTAATTCTCCATTCTCCATTCCCAATTCTCCATTCTCCATTCCCAATTCTCCATTCCCAATTCCCAATTCTCCATTCCCAATTCCCAATTCCCAATTCCCATGAAAACACTATTAACGCTTTTTAGCAAAGAACGGAGTGAACTTCAGACAGCCATCGATAAGACGACTAACCCAGAAGAAGTGGTGAGGTTGGTACAAAGCCGATTGGATAATCTGGAGAAAAGTTATATTGGTGAACTAAGTATTGCCCAGATACGTTTGGCTTCCTTTTTCTTGGATGCGGTGCGTCAGTCTATTGCGACTCTGGCTGGGGTGAATGAGGTAAAGGCAGAGCTAAATTCTGGGGAAATCTCTCAGCAAGCTAGACGATTTTCTGGCAAAAGAATCGTGCTGAAAGTGCTACAGGGCATTATTTGCCTGGGTATCTTGGATTCATTATTCTCCATAATGCCAGCTTCTCCCAGCGCTGGAGTAGATATTTTACTTCTATCTGTGCTTATCGGTTTAGAAGTTATCTCCCAACTGGACCAAAATACTGATAAAAATTCAGATTCAACTGCGGCTCAAGCACCAACAGTACAAGTAGATAGCCAAGTATTGCTAGACAAACTAGCTGAGGCTTTAAATACTATCGACTCAGCAGTTACTCTTCGGGAAGAAAGCCAAAAATCTCTTGAATCTAGCGAGATAGAAGAGTTGCCAGAATTATTGAATATTCTGCAAAGGTTGGTCGGTGCTTCACTGCTGGAGAAACCCCGGATGGCCTTAGAACTGACAAAACTGTTGCCCCAGGTTTTAATGGAACAGGAAATTCACTTCCAGACTTACCAACCAGATAATGCCCAAACTCATCAGGAATACTTTGACTTTGAACCCAGTATTGACCCCCAAGCTAAGGATTATATAACGATAACTCCTGCTTTGCTCAAAGGCGATCGCTTGTTGCGACGGGGTCGAGTTATTGAACCAGTTTGATAATTGATAATTGATAATTGATAATTGATAATTGATAATTGATAATTGTCCACAGACAAGAGACTAACTTAATACGTAACACCTACCACCTACCACCTAACACCTAACACCCATTGGTGACAAGTTAAGGAAAGATGTCGTTGTCAAGGGAGCGGAGGAGCGGAGGAGCGGAGGAGCGGAAGAGCGGAGGAGCGGAGGAGCGGAAGAGCGGAGGAGCAGAGGAGCGGAGGAGCGGAAGAGCGGAA
>JAAHHL010001736.1 GCA_010672185.1 Caldora sp. SIO3E6
TCTCACCCGATTATAACGGAAGTAGTAAACCCAGCTTCAGTATCAACTGTATGTGTATACTAAAATTCTTCCCTCTTAATCAACCAATTGCAGGGCAATTGCTGGCATCACCAATCCCCTGGTTATGAACGAACGAACCTTCCTGAAACATTGTACGCGCCGTCAGCTCTTGCAGGTAGCTGCCTCCACTACCTTCAGCAGTCTTATGTTATCTGGATGTGGCTGGACTTTGGCTAATGAGCGACCTACAGTTACTGCTCAAGGAAACTCAAACCTTTTATACATCTACACTTGGGCTGGTTATACGGATCAGGATTTGCTGGAGCGCTTTACCAAAGAAACCGGCATCAAAGCTGTAGCAGATGTTTTTGATTCCAACGAGGCAATGCTGGCTCGATTCCAGGCAGGAGGAGGTGGCGCTTACAGCATCATCTATCCGTCTGACTATATGGTAGAGAAGATGGTAAGTTTAAATTTGTTAAGGGAACTTGACTTCTCGCGTATTACTGGCATAGAAAGGGTATTTCCTAAGTTCCTTGATCTGGAGTATGACCCCAAAAACTTACACAGTGTACCCTTGAGCTGGGGAACCACTGGCTTGATTTACAACAAAAAGAAATTACTAGTGCCTCCCACAGATTGGAACTATCTTTGGGAGCATCAAAAACAATTATCCAACCGGATGACATTACTCAATGATCTTCGGGAAGTTATGGGAGCAACATTGAGAATGTTGGGGTACTCTTACAACTCAAACAATCCCCAAGAAATTCAACAGGCGTATGAAAAACTCATGGAGTTAAAGCCAAGCCTTGCCTCCTTTAGCTCCGAGTCTTGGCGATCGCAAATTTTGAGTGGAGACTTATTAGTAGCCATGTGTTATTCTGACGGAGCTAATGAAGTAATGCAAGAAAATCCCGATCTGGAGTATATATTGCCCCAAAGTGGTTCTTCTCTGTGGATGGATAATTTAGTCATTCCCAAAACTGCTCCCAATCTTGAAGGAGCTTACGCTTGGATTAATTTCATGCTCCAGCCAGATGTTGCTGCTCAAATTTGTCAGCGCTTGAGTTTCGCTACACCGAACCAAGAAGCATTTAATATATTACCATCCGAAGTCCAAGACAATCAGAGTCTGTTTCCACCAAGTCCAGCCATCAGCCACTGTGAGAGTATTGCTCCAGTTGAAGAAGTGAGTGAGGTTTATGACTACTACTGGACTAAACTAACGAGCAGCTAGAGTAGGTGGTAGGTGTTAGGTGGTAGGTGGTAGGTGGTAGGTGTTAGGTGGTAGGTGTTAGGTGGTAAGTGTTAAGCATCGAACA
>JAAHHL010001737.1 GCA_010672185.1 Caldora sp. SIO3E6
TAGAAAATCTAAGTTAGTTTGAGTCACTATTGATTTAATCCCTAGAGATGCTCTTCAGTCTTAACGTTATCTCAACTATTGTATTAGCAAATGCCACCCCAATTGGGAAATACCACAAAATCAATGGTCGCATTTACCTAAAAGTTAAGCTGTATGTTGAGCTATAATGTTTTTCCCCAGATCTAAATTAAGATTATAAGTAAGCTGCTTTAGGTATTGGCCAAAGGAGGTATTATGTTAGTAATTCTTGCAGATGAACAAATACTTTCCCCTGCTCAAGTTTGTCAAGGTTGTTTACTAGCTGACAAAAGCGGTCAGCCCCGCTGGCGTCAAGGTAGACTTGGCTGTGGTCATGCAGTAAGTAAGCCCGCCCCCAAGCAACCAGAGCAGTATGAATGTGAAATGGGCTTCCGGATTGCCCATGTGGAATAGTTGCCACGGGGTGAGCTTTCAAAAGGTGTGAGAAGTGTGGAGAGATGGAGAGACAAGAGAGAACTTATAATTTGTTAACACTGAAGCTATAAATCCCACGCAAAATTTCTTCACTCGTTATTACGAAGGTTTGCTGCATTTGGCTTTGTCCTAATCGCCTTAGCGACGGCTATAAGGTGGATTAGAGAACTGCGCTATGCTAGATTTAGTCAAAAAAAATAACTAACAACACCCATAAAGGAGAAAGTACCATGACTTGGCGAGGCTCAACAGATGCTAAAAACCGGATTTTTGCTTCTCTACCTTATCTGATACCTTTATTTGATGCAATTCCGTTCGGTAGATTTCTGTTTAACCAATTTCCGTTTTTGAAGGTAATTCTAATACCACTAATACCAGTGCAGATAATTTATCAAACTGTACCTTTTGCTGGGATAATCATTTTCTTTGTTTTGTTCTTAGCCGTAGTAAGAAATGAAAGAGTTCCCCATTTTATTCGTTTCAATACTATGCAGTCAATTCTTATAGGAATTATTATATTTTTGTGTTCTCTACTCTTGCGATGGCTAGGAATAAACTTGCTCACAGAAACTTTGTATAGCGTTGTTTTTCTCGGAACCCTCGCTGCCTGTGGCTATTCGATCGTACAGTCTTGCCTAGGACTTTACGCAGAACTTCCAGGAATATCGGAAGCTGCTTATGTGCAAGTAAGGTGAGATGAGGTTTTAGGTTTTAGGTTTTAGGTTTTAGGTTTTAGGTTTTAGGTTTTAGGTTTTAGGTGATGTAACAGTGAAAGATACACTACCTTAGAACCTTAGAACCTTATTTCCTAGCCTGCGGCAACGGCTTTAACGAACTGCCTTCTGCCTTCTGCCTTCTGCC
>JAAHHL010001738.1 GCA_010672185.1 Caldora sp. SIO3E6
TCAACTGTCGAAGGAGCCGTAATGCGATTTGATGTCTTTGATGTGGGGATGTCTGTCGGATGGTACACCAATGTACTTGACATGGAGTTCAATGAAGAAAGTAGTGCCCTACCTTATTATGGGCAAGTTTTCTACCCAGAATACCCTAATACGCAAATTGGACTGAACAAAGGTGAGCCTTACTCGGGAACAGCAACAGCTACGATTGTTGTAAATGATATTGTCGGAGCTCGAGACAGTATCCTAAACAAAGGATGGTACGTTGGTGAGATTTGCGCCTCTAGTGCATCTACCCCAGAGATTGTGCTCGCCTTCTTTTGCGATCCTAATGACAATAATCTGGCTCTTCGTCAGGATGACTTTATGCCTAAGATCCTGTTGCCTGAATGTGGAGCACCTCAATGCAGTAATCGTTGGTACTAGGTACGCACCTCTCTAAAGGTTTTCTTTACTAAAAGCGGCGGTAAGCCCATTCATTAAGGGATGGGAGGGATAGTTGCCCGCCGCTTTATTGGTTTGTTGTTTGTTTTTTGAATAACTAATAATCGCACAACAAAGTTTCGCGAGTATCTCTCCCCGTAACTCGATTCCTACCTTTTGCCACCTGACAAAGCTGGTCTTGCGTATTGAAATTTAACAGTAAATCCGTAAAGTCAGCACCATCAATAATTGCACCATCAAACCTCGCACTAAAGGCTAAAACCCCCTCAAGAATAGCATTCGTTAGGTTAGCTTTCTCTAAACGAGCTAAATCTATTACGGCGTAGGTAAGATCCGCACCTTCTAGGTTGGCATACATTAACTTTGCACCAAATAAACTGACTCCTCGTAGATTCGCATGACTCAGATTTCCCTCCCGCATATCTGTTCTAGTAAACTGGAAGTCAGTCAGGTCTTGACCGGAAAAATCAACGCCTTTGAGGTTACGGGAACTGTAGTCTGTGGCTAATGCTGGTTTTGTTGGTGCGATCGCTAGGACAACGACTATAATTAAACTCAGTAAAGCTGTTAAAATTTGTCTATATTTTCTAGAATTCATCGCCTGTAAAAGCTAAAAGTTACCAGTTAATAACCTTTGATTATAACAGGGAAACTGGTTAGACTTGGCAGTGCGATCGCCTCTGGCACCAGGTGAGCGATCGCGGATTTTGTAGTAGACCGACACAGCTAAAAATGTGGAATACGAAGTAATGAGTAATGAGTAATGAGTAATGAGTAATGAGTGATGAGTAGATATAGATTTTTCCGTATCTCCCTCAGCTCCCTCAGCTCCCTCAGCTCCCTCAGCTCCCTCAGCTCCCTCAGCTCCCTCA
>JAAHHL010001739.1 GCA_010672185.1 Caldora sp. SIO3E6
TTCTAGTATTATTTTATAATGGAAAAATGTGCGCACATATAGAGTCCCTCGTAGACATAAGTATTCAACTCTTAGGAAATGTGCTCATGGATAGCATCAGCCTGAATAGGTTCAAAGAATCATTAAAATACTACATAGATAAGAGCTTTAGTCTTTGAGGGCAATACATGGTGAGCTATTCTAATATAGATTTAGCGATCGCAATATTACGTACATGACTTCGCATTCTAACGGACAAGTAGCTATAATCCGTACAGAAAGGGGACTGACGATTGCAGGAACCCGCATCACTCTCTACGACTTGATGGACTATTTGACGGCTCAGTATCCAATTCGGTTTATCCGTGATTTATTTGATCTATCTGAAGAACAAATCAATGTTGCTTTAACCTACATTGAGGCAAATCGAACTGAGGTAGAAGCAGAGTATCAGAAAGTTCTCCAAGAAACTGAAGAACTTCGACTGTATTATGAGGAGCAAAATCGTGAGCGGGTTACCCGAATTGCCAGTTTGCCACCACCACCTGGATTAGAGGCAGCCTGGAAAAAACTTCAGGACTCTAAGGCACGTCATCAGGGTTTGCTGAATAAGTAATGAGTAATGAGTAATGAGGGTCGAGTTGATTAGGGATTCCGGGAGTGAAAGTACGAGATTTTTGCTCAATTTGATTCAACAGTGCAAGGATTTTGAGCTAAAAGATCCTATAACCTTGCACTTTTTGGACTAATAAACAGCATCAAACCCTTGATATGTAAGGTTTGTGATTTATTCAGCAAACCCTCATTAGATCCAAGCATGAATATTTTGGTTGATCACAATTTACAGCCGAGAAATATTGCATTGGGCGTATGCAATCATTGGTGTCAACTTAACGTGAAATCCTTTCCCCACCGGTCGTTTAAACGACCGGCTAATAGCTCAAGTTATCTAAAGATGACTCATATCAATCGGCTCAAACATCTTCAGTCCACTTAAAGTGGACTTGAGCTGTTAGCAAGGAACTTAAGTTCCTTGTGAGGCATGAGTCTTGCGTTAAATTGACACCAATGGTATGCAATAAGCCCCTAAATTAGCTGTAAAAGAAGCTCTAAGCTTCGTCTAGAGCAACAATACCGGGTAATTCCTTACCTTCAAGTAACTCCAAACTAGCGCCTCCACCAGTGGAGATGTGGCTCATTTTCTCAGCAACACCGACTTTTTCTACCGCAGCAACTGAGTCTCCACCACCAATGATGGTAGTAGCACCATTTGCAGTGAGTCCAGCCATACTATTAGCGATCGCTTCTGTTCCTTTAGCAAATTCCTTAAACTC
>JAAHHL010000174.1 GCA_010672185.1 Caldora sp. SIO3E6
CGGATGGCTCAGGGCAAGTAATTGCTGAATCCATCGCTCCCAATCGCCTCCCTTCTCTGTTAGGGTTGCACTTTCCTGCTGGCGATATTCCCCCTTCCGCTCGTGAGATGTATATTAAAGACATTGGCGCTCTCATACTAACAATCTGCTGCCGGAATTAGCAGACTTTATTGATGAGTTGATGATGCGTTTAGCTAGGGATCGTCCGGCAAATACCCAGGTAATTTTACAGCGGTTGGCCGAGATTAACCGCATACTTTATTCTCTACCACAGCAGCCAGGGAAGTTGTCAAATTCTGGAAGTGGTAGTGGTGGATTAACAAGAAGGCAATTGATTAATGCAGCTAGTTTTGGTGCTGTCGGCTTGGTAGGAGGGGTAATTATTCATCAAACTTGGAAAGGTAGCTCACCTTTACCTACACCCACAAATTCTCCCACCCTAATTCCCAATTCCCCTCCTAGTCAAACAGAGAGAGGAATCAATCTCCAACCCTTTGACTTTGAGGTAGTAACAGTAGACTCCTTTGGTAAGGAAAATATCCGCAAACCTCGCCAAGCCAAGTTCTTTGCAGAAGACTTAGGTAAGGTCATTATGCTGGAGATGGTGGCAATTCCTGGTGGTACATTTATTATGGGTTCGCCAGCTACGGAGAAGGGGCGATATGAGCGTGAAAGTCCCCAGCATTTAGTTACTATCAAACCTTTCTATCTGGGAAAGTTTACTATAACTCAGGCACAGTGGAGAACGGTAGCGGCTTTAGCTAAAGTTATCCGTGATTTGAATACTGATCCAGCTTATTTCAAAGGAGATAATTTACCAGTAGAGCAGGTATCATGGTCTGATAGCAAAGAATTCTGTGCTAGACTCTCCAGAGAAACTGGACGTACTTACCGATTACCCAGTGAAGCGGAATGGGAATACGCCTGTCGTGCTGGCACAACAACTCCTTTCCACTTTGGCGAGACAATTAACACTGATTTAGCTAATTACGATGGTAACTCTACCTACGGTTTTAGTTCCACAGGAAAGCATCGAGAAAACACTACACCGGTAGGGAGTTTTCAAGTAGCCAATAATTTTGGCTTATATGACATGCATGGTAATGTCTGGGAATGGTGTGAAGATCATTGGCATGAGAATTATCAAGGAGCGCCACAAGATGGAAGTGTTTGGATAAGAGAGGATCTCAATAAAAACGATTCCCATTATAATTTTCGCTCACTGCGCGGGTGTTCGTGGGGATTTGGCCCTCGATTTTGTCGCAGTGCTTATCGTGACCTCAACGAGATAGACTACAGAGACTCCGACATTGGCTTTCGGGTTGTCTGTTCTGTTGCGTGAATTCTTCTTGCCCTGTACTCTCTAGTCCTATTATCTTGTTTTTCCATCGCGATCGCAGCGATCTTTTTTAATTCTGTTGCAAATAAGCTAGTTGCCAATCAATTTGCGATCGCAACGGCACTATAAGAAGCATCTGTTTTGCTATAACTTTTTGGAGGATTATGCCCAAAAAATTGAGTTATTCTCAAATACTATATATGTGCGCATACTTTTCCATTATAAAAGAGTAGTAGAAAATCAAAATCAAGTCAACTCCCTTCTTGAGAGGTAACAGACAGCAGTTCCAGATCCCTGACTTCTAGCGGTTTGTCGAGCTAATCACAAGTTAAGTCGAGAAGTCGGGGATCTTCAGGCAAGTCTAGAGCGATTACCTACAGCACCACCGTGGGTACTCACAGTGCTCTTACGCTATAGTAAATATAGCCGCATATTGATACCAGTTTATGATCTCAGCTATCAAACAACAGGGAATCGTCGGAAAAAATGGCAAAATTGAGATTTGTGCCAACTTGCCTGAAGGTACTGCCATTGAAATTATTCTACTGGTTGAAGAGCCTCAAACGGATGAAACTGCTTACCTTCTATCTTCTCAAGCAAACCGCCAGCATTTATTTGAAGCCATAGCCGATGTGGAGAAAGGCGAAAACCTAGTCACTATCTCTCCAGAAGAATGGAATGAGAAATATCGTATTTAGCCAAAGAGCCTTTCAACAATTTACGACTTGGACAAAAGAGAACGAAAAGGTTTACGCTAAGATTGTTCAACTGATTGATGATATCCAACGTTCTCCATTTAGAGGTCTTGGTAAACCAGAACCCCTCAAATATCAACTCCAAGGATATTGGTCACGTCGTATCACAGATGAGCACCGACTGGTTTATAAAGTTACAGATACAGAAATAATTGTTATTGCCTGTAAAGCACATTATTCAGTAGAAGGGTAATATCAAGTTCGCTTGAATACTTACACTTGGGTAGCAATAAGGCAGAGGGCAAAGCATTTGGATTGTATACCTTGGGTTTCATTGATAAATTATCACCCAAATGCTTTGCCCCTACATTAAATTTTGACTTTTGTTGATACGCTCTAGCCTACAGCTTGGAGCAATAACTCTTGTTGCTGAGAAGGTAATACCTTAACTTCTCCTTGAGCATCCACATCAATTACTATCGTCTCTCCATCTTGAACTTGACCAGAGAGCATAGCTTCCGCCAAACTATCTTCTAGGAGACGCATAATTGCCCGCCGCAGTGGTCTTGCACCATAATTGGGGTCATAGCCTGCTTCTACTAAATGGTCTTTGAACCTTTCTGTTACTTCTAGGGTAATTAAGCGTTCACTCAACCTTGTGGAGAGATCACGGAGCATAATCTCAGCAATTTGCTTAACTTCTGGCTTAGTTAGCTGACGGAAGACGATAATTTCATCAAGGCGATTGAGAAATTCTGGACGGAAGTACTGCTTGAGTTCTTCGTTAACTAAGCTGCGGATACGATTGTACTGAGATTCAGCTTGGTTGTCAGAAAACTCAAAGCCAAGACCACCACCACCTTTTTCGATTACCTTAGAACCGATATTAGAAGTCATGACAATCAAGGTGTTCTTGAAGTCTACAGTACGACCCTGAGCATCGGTTAAGCGACCATCATCTAACAGTTGTAACAGTAGGTTAAACACATCGGGATGAGCTTTTTCGATTTCGTCGAATAATACCACAGTGTAAGGCTGGCGGCGGACTGCTTCCGTTAGTTGTCCCCCTTCGTCATATCCGACAAATCCTGGTGGTGAGCCAATCAGCTTGGAGACAGTGTGAGGCTCCATAAACTCGGACATATCTAGCCGAATCATATTTTCCTCAGAACCGAAGAAGTAGGAAGCCAGGGCCTTAGTAAGTTCCGTCTTGCCAACTCCCGTAGGACCAGAGAAAATAAAACTAGCAATCGGTCGGTTGGGGTCTTTTAACCCGACTCGCGCTCGACGAATAGCACGAGAAACAGCGGTAACAGCTTCATCTTGACCAATAAGTCGTTGATGCAAGGTATCTTCTAAATGGATCAGTAGCTCGGATTCAGATTCGGTTAACTTACTTACAGGTACTCCCGTCCAAGCCGCAACGATATCAGCAATGTTATCCTCATTAACAATAGGGGAAATACTAGAAAGAGCTTCTTCATCTTTACCACGGAGAGCTTGGAGTTGACGTTGAATTTCCAACTCTCGATCGCGTAATTTTGCTGCTTGCTCAAAATCCTGCTGCTTAACTACCTCTTCCTTTTCCTTGGTAACCTGACGGAGTTCCCTGGTTAATTCCTTGGTAGCTGGAGAAGCCTGATAATTGAGTAAATGAACGCGACTGCCAGCTTCATCAATCAAGTCAATCGCTTTATCCGGCAAGTAGCGGTCGCTAATATAGCGATCCGAGAGTTTAGCCGCTGCTTCGAGGGCATCATTAGTGATTTCCACCTTGTGGTGCTGCTCATAAGCCTCTCGCAAACCGTGGAGAATCTCAATCGTTTCCTCTACGGAAGGTTCCCCTACCATCACTGGTTGGAAGCGACGTTCTAAAGCCGCATCTCTTTCAATATGCTGGCGGTATTCATCCAGGGTAGTGGCTCCTAAACACTGCATTTCACCTCTGGCTAAAGCAGGTTTAAGCATATTGGCTGCATCCAGACTACCACTGAGAGCTCCGGCACCGACCAAAGTATGGATTTCATCAATCACCAGAATGATATTTCCTGCCTGACGTACTTCCTCCAGAATCTGATGGATGCGCTCTTCAAAGTCTCCCCGGAAGCGAGTTCCTGCCATCAGAGAAGCGATATCCAAGCTAATTACTTGTTTATCGATTAATAGTTCAGGGACATTTTTATCAACAATCCTTTGGGCTAAACCTTCTGCGATCGCTGTTTTCCCTACTCCTGCTTCCCCTAGCAAAACTGGGTTATTTTTAGTACGACGACCCAGAATCTGCACTACCCGTTCAATTTCCTTGACTCTACCCACTACTGGATCAAGTTTGCCTGCTGTTGCTAGCTGAGTCAAATTACGACCAAACTCTTCCAAGGTAGCTGTTTTACTCGAGGTATTCCCCCCCAGTACAGACTCCCCTGGACTTCTAGCAGTAGAGGCAGTTGCAAGTTCCCCTAAAGCTCTAATTAGATTAGTGCGGACTTGAGCAGGATCAATATTGAGGTCTTGCATTACCTTAGCCGCAACACCTTCTTTTTCCCTAGTAATAGCTAGCAACAAATGTTCTGGGCCAATATAGTTATGTCCGAGTTGACGAGCCTCTTGGAAAGACTGCTCGAAAATGCGCTTAGCTTTGGGGGTAAAAGGTAGTTCAGCTGGAACAAGACCAGAACCTCTACCAAGAATTTGTTCTACAGATTTCCGAGCTTTTTCTAAGGTTACACCCATTTCTACCAGCACAATGGCTGCAATACCTCTTTTTTCTCCAATCAATCCCAATAAAATTTGCTCGGTTCCCACAAGGCTTTGCCCTAAGCGACGGGCTTCTTCCTGGGCAAGCATAACTGCTTTAATCGCTTTGTCCGTAAAATGTTCAAACATGATGGGCTTGCCTCCTGAGAAATTTATTATAAGAGAGTAAATTTACCCCCTATCTAAGGTTTTTTTGAACTTACTAAGCTCAATCTATCTCTCTGGGCTCGACTTCAGCAGTGGGCAGAACCGTAATCTTTGGGGGGTAGTTGCCGTCTACGTAAGATTTGGGAGAATAAGTAATAAGTAATAAGTAATAAGTAATAAGTAACAAGTAACAAGTAACAAGTTCGGATTTATATCCATTCTCCCATTCGTAAAGTAAATCCAATTTTGACTAGTGGTGCGACACAGCTAAAAATGTGGAATAGATTTTTGGCTTAAATCCTTGATTTATAAGCATTATAACCGATAGGATAAATTCTTAATGCCTTGTTACTTTTTACTTGTTACTTTTTACTTCCCTACCCGTTTCTAACCCACCATTTTAGGTGTGTCAGTCCACTAGCCTATT
This sequence comes from Caldora sp. SIO3E6, assembly GCA_010672185.1. Taxonomy (GTDB): domain Bacteria; phylum Cyanobacteriota; class Cyanobacteriia; order Cyanobacteriales; family Coleofasciculaceae; genus Caldora. Next base: position 5,363 of record JAAHHL010000174.1, read on the forward strand.
CCCCATTCCCCATTCCCCATTCCCTATTCCCTATTCCCTATTCATTGATAAAAGCTGATACTATATCTTAAGGTAGATATTCAGTAAACCTTGTACATGTCCGCTACCTGGAAGGATTGAAATGCCAAAAACAGTCAAGGCAAACAGTTCCCAGATTAATCAAGCTCAAGCAAAAACTCGCCTACTTCTGGTTTTGTGGTACCTGGGTGCTGACAAAGCAGAGGTAAATAAAAGTCAGGTGACAAAGCGAGTTGTTGCTAAGAGGCACAAAGTAGGAGATTATCAGGGAATCTTTGAGGAATTAGCACATCAAGGAGCGATCGCGATCGCGAAAAATAAGTTTTCCCTTTCTGCTCAAGGAGTGGAAATGTTGGGGGAGATGCTCAAACAACCTGAATCGCAGTTTGCCGGTACGATTGTGGGAACTTGGGCAGCTAATGCTCTGTTGAAGTGGATTGCTCACCTGGATCGTGCTGTGAGTACGAAGGCAGCAACAGGGAAAAATGAGACAAAAGCGACTGCCTCTTATCAAGAGTTTCAGCAAGTGGCATTAGCTGTGTACGATCAGTTAAATCGGGATTATAACTTGGATCATTTGGTACCGATTTATCGGATTAGAAGAGAGATAGGCAATCAGGTAACCCGCGCTCAATTCAACGAATGGTTGCTGGAGATGCAAGCAGATGACATCTTTCAGCTTCAAGGGGGCAGTGTAGAAGACAGCGCACCGGATAAAATCGAAGATTCAATTACTACAGAATTTGATGGATTGCGCTGTTATGCTAGGTTATTGAAAACTTAAGCATATGAGCTGGCTTAAACCCATAGATAGGGCAGGTTATGATGCTCTTTTTTGTTTCCTAGTTATCTCACACTATTATGAATAAGTCTCAGTCTCCCATAGAAGAACTCATTAGCAACAAAAACCCCTTTGCCGGCAATATAGTTGTGAAGACCCCACAAATATGGGATCAGGGTTTTCCCGATGCGCCTACAATCAATGCTCATGCCTCCGATGCAGTTTTTGAGGCAATTACCCAAGTACATCAAAAGCAGCGTCAAACCGTAGGTATTACCATCACAGCTGAAAAGGGGTTGGGAAAAAGTCATCTGATTAGTAGGGTTCGCCACCGTTTAAAGGCGGAAGGAAATACTTTATTTGTCTACATCAGCAAGTACGATAACTTAAATCAGATTAAATACCAATTTCTCGAAACCATAGCTTCCAGCCTCAGAGCTTTTGGTAGTTCTCCAGGAGTGATGCAATGGCAAGAACTAGCAGCTGCTTTAATTAATGAAGCCAAAGAATGGCATTACACCCCTCAGCAGTATAAAGATACATTATTTCCCGCTTGGTGGAAAAAATATTCTCAGGAAACAGTGGAGCAATTGGCTAATCGTGCAGTTTTGCCCAGTAATCCTCATATTAACAATCCTTACATACTTAAAGCGATTTTGTGGACTCTATCAGCAGACTACGGCATCTATGCCACTCATTGGCTCTCCGGTAAGGAATTAGCTCAAGAAACAGCTGAATTGATGAGATTACCTAACCCCACAAGAGAGGATAAAGAAGCGGAAGCTTTAGGTACTGTGCGACAGATATTAAACATCACTAGCAATTACAAAGTTCCCGTCATCTGCTTTGATGAACTAGATACTACCGATATCGATAATAATGGCTTCACTACTGCCCAGGTTGTTGCTAATTTAGCTAAGGATTTATACAACAACGTTAAAGGTTGTGTTTTCCTACTGGCCATGTATCCTGAAACTTGGAGAGATCAGGTGAAGACTTTACCCCAAGCAGAAGCAGTCATTGATCGGCTAGTCAGTGAAAATGCGAAGAGAGAACCAATTACCTTGAACTATCTCAACTCTGATGATGTTGTAGCAATAGTTTCTCGTTGGTTACAAGAGTTTTATCAAGAACATCAACAAACTCCACCTCATCCTCTCTATCCCTACGAAGAAAGCCAACTCAGAGAACTTGGGAAACAAAAGCCTACTGTCAGAGGTCTTTTGAGGTGGTGTACTGAGAATTTTAAACTTCCAGAACAACTAGAATCCTATCCAGAACAACCAGAATCTCATTCAGAACAACTAGAATCCCATCCAGCAGAAGATGCTTACCAGCAAAAATTAGCATATCTGGACAAAAATTCAGATTACTATTGGAATGAAAAACATTTCATCGCAGCAGCCCTAAAGTTCAATTTTGAGACCTTAGTGGGAGAGACGGTTGAAGGAGTAACCCTAAAAAAGATTGCAGAAATCGAAGGAAGTGCCTACCTTGACTTTAAGATTATCGGTGAAGAGAATAACGAAACTGTCAAGATTGGGGTCGCTGTATTTCAGAAGGCTAATGGTGCCGGTGTGGGTACAACCTTAAAGCACTTAGTCAATTACCAAAAATATGATATTACTCGTGGTTGTTTAGTGCGTTCAGATGGTATATCTCCAAATGCAAAGAGAGCTAAAGATAATGCCGATAAACTTTTAACCACTCAAGGGGGTGAGTGGGTACTTTTGAGAGAAGAAGACATTAAACCCCTCTTGGCGATACTGATGGTTAATAATGACCATCAAAAACAGGGTTTAACTCCAGAGCAAGTCCAAGATTTTATCGTCACCAAAAAGTTAGCCCTGGAGAATCATTTACTCAGAGATATCTTGAGCGACCCCTCTCAGCAAGAACGTAGTGAGATGTTTGGTGATGGTTTGCCCATTAGTGTTCCTGGTTAGTTGTTTGTTATTGGTCGTTAGTTGTTTGTTGTTTGTTGTTTGTTATTGGTTGTTTGTTGTTTGTTATTGGTTGTTTGTTGTTTGTGAGGTACATCCAATTATGATGAGTTATACCAAATCCGCTTTCCAAACACCCGGTTTCGCTTAAACATTCTTTTCCTTCTTTTCCTTCTTTTCCTTCTGCCCTCTGCCTTCTGCCCTCTGCCTTCTGCCCTCTGCCCTCTGCATATGAGTACATCAATTACGATTAATATCGCTTTCCCTTTACCAGCACCAGACATCGAAGCCTTAATCGAAGGACGGATGATTGTGGCGATGTCTCGAAAATTTGTTCATCCAGGAAAGCAATTTGCCCTCTATCCTTGTGAAACTTCAATTAAACCACTGTCAACAGAGCAATATTATTGTCCCAATTTTTTGCCAACTGTCCAAAAGACTCTGGCAAAACTAGATACTCAGACAGTCTTACTTCAAGCTTGGGCAAAATGTGAACTTTGTCAAGGTCTTGATCCTGCTGAATCTTTTAAAACTTTATCTCAACTAACAGTATGGACAGAAGCAGCATTCCAAGCAAACTGTTCACAGCAAGGTCATATCTTTCTTATTTACCTAAGAGTTTACCAGCTAACTGAACCAGTAGCAGCAATACCAGTGCAATCTCCTGCTGGCTTTATTCGTCTACCCCAAGTGATTAGAACGAATGAAGCAATTCCAGTGTTAAGTAATCACATCTTCGTGGAACAGCGACAGCAGCTAGAAAATCGACAGCCGCCAAAGCATCCTGAATTGCAAGAATTGTACTCTGCCATTACTCAACTCTCAGATAGTAATCCTGCTGCCAAAGCCTTAGATGAAAACATCAGAAGATTTCTCGGTTGGAGTCGCCAGCAAACTATACAGCAGTATCCTCCCCATTTAACTTGGATTAATACTATTACGGATTTAGGTAACCGCAGTAAAGAACAAGATCAAGGAAAAAGTAACTATCAAGCAGGGACAGATTTCGAGAATGTAGTTCGTGATAGCCTAGAATTCCTCGGATTCACGATTGACGAATCCCACAAAGGCGGTGCTGGTGGCTTAGATTTATTCTGCTCCCAACCCTATCCCTTAGTAGGGGAATGTAAGGCAGGTAAGAAAATCCCTAACGACACCGCAGTACAACTGTTGAATTTAGGAACCCTGCGCCTACAAGATAAAGAACTACTCCAGCAAACAGCCAAGTTAATTATTGGTCCTGGTGTCCCCACTCCGCAACTTGCCGACGCAGCAAAAGTACATAATATGGCAATTATTAACCCCGAAACCCTAGAAAAGTTAGTTAAGCTTCAGGCTCTCTATCCCAACTCAGTAGACTTATTTCAACTGAAAAAACACCTAATACCAGGGCAAGCGGATGACCAAGTTGCCGAATATATTACCCAAGTTCAGGAAAAAATCAAATTGCGATCGCATCTTGTCCAGTTAGTGAAAGACTATCTCCAAAATGCCAAACTAGAAGATGCGGGAGTAGATGCTCTCCACGGGATATATTTTGGTTCTCAACCATCTCAGCCCTTAACTCCAGAAGAAATGCACGAAATTCTCATTGAGCTTTCTTCCCCTTTAGCGGGTTACCTAGGACGAATCAAAGACAGTGATTGGCGACGCGATCGCTTTTACTTTTTGCGTGAACTAAGCT
>JAAHHL010001740.1 GCA_010672185.1 Caldora sp. SIO3E6
GCCCTAAACACTCAATTTTAGCTGCCAATTTCTTGTTTACCTGGTCAAAATTGTCAATCTGCGGGTCGAAATTCATTGATTTTCCCCTTGACAATCTACGCTTCCCTGGGAATGAAACAGCCCTGCCCTTAGCAAGGGGGGCTCTCGTTCCCCCCTTGCTAAGGGGGGTTAGGGGGGATTTCCAGGCACTAACCGAGCAGTATTGGGTTGGGTGAAGCAAAGCGAAACCCAACACCAATTTTCTCGATGTTAGATTTCACTTTTGGTATAAATCAATAAATATTAGGAAGAAAGTAAATGACCCACACACCATTAAAGCTGACCTTTGAACAGTATCTTGAATATAACGATCACACGGATAACCGCTATGAACTGTTTGATGGAGAACTAATTAAAATGCCGCCAGAAAGTGGAGAAAATACTTGCATAGCTCTGGGTTTAATGTACAAGTTGGCAAAATTCATCAACTTTTTGCCGACTCAGAAGAAGGTGTATTATTTGAGAGTCCCTCACGGAAGCAATTCGCATCCGCAACTGAATCTGTTTTTTGAGACTGGTGGTTATGAAGAAAAAAAGTTTGCGTGCACTACTGTCTGAGTCGGTGATTGTCGCACCAGGAGCCTACGATGCTGTCTCAGCAAAAATTATCGAATCCCTGGATTTTCCGGCGATTTATCTTACCGGTTACGGAGCATCTGCTAGTAAACTGGGATTACCTGATTATGGTTTTATGACCCAGACTGAAATGGTAGACCATGTCTCAGGCATCAGTAAAGTTGTCAATATTCCTCTACTAGCAGATGCGGATACTGGCTATGGCAGTATTGTCAATATTGTACGTACAGTACATGAATTTGAAGCTGCTCAAGCTAGTGCTATTCACATAGAAGACCAAGCAAACAAACGCTGTGGTCATATGCAGGGTAAGCAAGTAATCGAGCGTCAAGAATTTATTACTAAAATTGCTGCTGCCCTTAAGGCTAGGCGAGACCCTGAGTTTATGATTTTTGCTCGTACTGATGCTCGCTCTGTGAAAGGGCTGGATGAGGCTCTGGCTCGTGGCGATGAGTCCCTCAAGGTGGGAGCCGATGGGCTATTTTTCGATGCCCTGGAATCGGTAGAGGAGCTGGAAAAGGTTGCCAAAGAATTCTCTGGAACTTGCTTGGTTGCTAATATGGTAGAGTTTGGCCGCACACCCCTGCTTTCCGTCGATGAGCTCCATCGCATGGGTTACTCCGTGATTATTTATCCGGTTACTGGGCTTTTTTCCGCCACCCACGCCATGACCCTTGCCCTGCAACATCTCAGATCC
>JAAHHL010001741.1 GCA_010672185.1 Caldora sp. SIO3E6
TATCTCCCAATCTCCCCATCTCCCCATCTCCCCATCTCCCCATCTCCCCACCCTTTTTTTCGCTCACCCCCCTTGTCCCCCTTGTCCCCCTTTCCTCCCTTGTCCCCCTTGTCCCTCTTACATAGTGGTAGCAAAGGCATCACGACTGTCAAAAATCTCAAAGGCTTTATCCAACTGAGTTAGCTCAAAAATGATTCTAATGGAGGGAGCTACACAGCAAAGACTGAAGCGACGCTTGAGGCGTTGAGACAGACTTAGAGCAGAAACTAATGCCATTAAACCAGCACTGTCGAGAGATTCTACCTGGTGCATGTCAACCAACAAAGCCGAATCTGAATGCTTCTCTGACGCTACAGCCGTTGTCAGCTGATGTTGAAACTCAACAGCATTAGAAGCGTTGACATGACCAGAAGGTTGAATAACGGTTATTAGTGAATCCCTGATGGCACTTGACATATTGGCTCCTCAAACTTACTTACTAAGAAAATAATCGATAGGGAATACCTGAAATTGCCTAAGCGAATTTACGTAATAAATCCCCAGATAGCATAATTTTGCTGCATATTCATCCATAAGTAATAGTTTTTTAATTTTTTGTTTTTTTTATTTAAAAAATGTCTCTAACAGTACTGAACTTTATTTGCCTTTTCTGTGCTAAATGCTACAGTTCTTGGGTATCGAATAAATTAGCGAAGTGGTGACCACCTCGCCTAGTAAGCATTTACCAATAATCTAAGTTTTTAGTAAGTGAATTTCTGGAGAACTTTCCCAAGGCACAACTGCCTACAGACTATGTTCAGGGAACATCCCAGCTCCTTAGTTTTTTTACTACTCAAGAGTACCTCAGAGGATAGATTAGTGATTATACCTTAATCTACAAGTTTTCCCAACTCTCATCAGGAAGAAATTTCATTTGTTAGATAAATTAATGCTTTGACAACATTCCTTATCATTAAGAAAAACTCAACAATAATTGAGCTCCAGCCCAACAGTGATGGAGATCACTTAATGTATTGAACTTCGGTCAATACAATATCTAGGGATAGAGTCGATAATGGGGAGTATGTAAATTTTATAGGTAAAATGATGGTGAATAGTACAGGTATAATCCGCCAACTGGTAGAGAAAACCCTCCATATTAGGAAGCTAACTCCAGATATAGAAAATCAAATTAACCATGAGTTGACCCGCCTAGGTTACATCTCAGATGTTGATTACGAAGCCCTAGAACTATTAATGTATGAGATGGATGCTGGTAGAATTAAGTTAGTTCCTAGTATCTAAACAATAATTCGTTCTAATCCCGTTTTA
>JAAHHL010001742.1 GCA_010672185.1 Caldora sp. SIO3E6
AATAAGTAATAAGTAATAAGTAATAAGTAAGATACAAGGAGAACTTATCATATCGGTTATAATACCTATAAATCTAGATTTTTCCCCTATCTCCCTTGTCCCCCTTGTCCCCCTTGTCCCCCTTGTCCCCCTTGTCTCTAAATCACCATTTTAGGTGTGTCAGTCCACTACCCAACCTACAGTTTTAGGTGTGTCACGCTAGTAGTGCAACTAATGACTAACAGGACATTCTCCAGCAGTTAACTTGGTTAAAAATTGGTTTGTGTCAAAGAAATGTTCGACAGACTCAATCTTTAAATCATCAGTTACCTTAGCCAGACTCAGACCAATAACTTCAATAGTTTCTCCTGTAGGCTGATACTCTTTGTAATTACCAGCAAAAGTACCCCAGTGTCTCCACTTGAAAATTACATTGGGGGGTCCGGCAAGCACTTCCATTAATTCCCAGTGAAAACCATCGGGAAAAGCTGTGTGAAACAGGTTGTAGGATGAGTCAAAGGTCTCATCAGAAGCACGATAATAGGCAGAGTCTTCGAGAAAAAGATTATAGGTTCCTTGGTCAACAACCTCTTGAGCAGTGTAAGACTTGCCACCGTTAGTGCTCATGCGAAATTTATCTGTGACGATAGAAATCCATTGTTGAGTATTGGTTTTGAAGGAAGCCTCCATTTCAAAGGTTCTGACCAAATTATGGGCGATTTGATTCAAAGACCCTTCCGCATGGTTACATTGCCGTTCCTTTGCCAAAAAAGTGTTGGTGCGAGAATAGTCAGGACGCTCTCCATCCCGCCATTCTACTCCCTCATCATTTTTGAGGACTTCCTCTCGATCTTGTACCTGTAGAGGTAATTGTTTCGTTTCGCTCACCTGTGTTAATTTCCTCTTGCGTGCACCTAGTCGTGATTTCTCATCACTTCATAAAAAACAAGCTATAGTGTATCGCGGTGTTTGTGAGCAGAAAGGGAAATTGATTTTAAGATTTAATGACCAACAACAAACAACATCTAACAATTAGAGACAGCGTTTTCCGCTGGGGAGAGCGCACTTATCTGATGGGTGTCTTAAATGTGACGCCAGATAGTTTTAGTGATGGAGGGGAATTTAACACACCTGCTGCTGCCTTAGAGCAAGCGCAACGGTTGGTAGATGCTGGTGCTGATATTATTGATATTGGTGGTCAATCGACTCGACCCGGTGCCCAGACAGTTTCTGAGGCTGAAGAACTCCAGCGGGTCTTACCGGTGGTGGAAGCTGTGCGCTCATCATTGAATGTACCGATTTCTGTGGATACTAACAGAGCCT
>JAAHHL010001743.1 GCA_010672185.1 Caldora sp. SIO3E6
TATAGCACTACGCGAATAGGTTAGGACATGAAGAGAACTCACCACAAAGGCACATTCTCCGAAGGAGTTCCCGAAGGGTAGGACACAAAGAAAATTTATATTTCCTAATTCTAGCTCTTAGTGCATATCATACTAACGTCCTAACGTTAGCGCGTAGCGCTATATAACAATTAGCAATTAGCGTTGTCTTTACACTAAAGATAAGTAGAGTTTGCTGAATAAAGCACTTGTTACTTTAATGTAGGGTGAGTAATCCCTGAAGGAACTAAACCAGGAACTGGCTAGAGTAAATTTCGACTTCCGGAGCAAATTCCTAAGAATTATGCCAAATTGGTAGAAGTGTTGCCAATTAATGGAAAGAGTCTTAGGGTCAAATAAATTATGCCAGTTCGCCTCATCAACAGTCGTTATGCTCTGTCCTCCAAACCTTACTCCGGTGGAATGGCTGATGTCTATCGGGCAAGAGACTATGATGATCCAGAGGAACGGCAAGTTGCGGTAAAGGTATTCACCCACAGACAAATTGAGGCAGATATTATTGCCGAGTCCTTTAGACGGGAAACCCAGGCACTCAAGGAATTGAAACACCCCGGAATTGTGGAACTTATCGACTCAGGCAAGGATGAAGACACAGGTGAGCATTTCCTTGTACTTGAGTGGATGGAAAAGGATCTAACAACACTTTTGAAAGAATCTCCACCGGATGGGTGGGACTCATTTTGGCAGGTAGTAGGTTTGCCGATACTAGAAGCTCTCACTTTCTCTCATCATCGTAGCTGCGTTCACCGAGATATCAAACCCAGCAACATTTTAATTACTGGGGATGGCAAACTAAAACTTGCTGATTTTGGCATCTCTAAGCTTAAAAGCTATCTGCAACCCAGTGTTACTCTCAGGGAGTTTGTCTCTCGTCCTTTCACTCCTCCAGAGGAAGACGATGGTTCCTATTCCTACACCCGCGATGTCTTCAGTTTTGGTGTGTTGGTGCTTAAGTGCTTAACCAATGTAGAGTTTGTCAACTACGATCATATTCGCGATGCGATCGCAGCGTTTAAGGCTCCGGAGCCAATTATTGATCTTATCGAACATTCCGTTTCCTTTGATCCGGCAGAACGTCCGGCAAATGCAGAAGTTCTCCTAGCACAACTCCAAGCTATTCAGGGAAAGCAAGCCAAAGGTGGACAAGGGAAGAAAAGTGCTTGCTACCTTAAGCTGATACCAAAATGCTTATGATGGATAAAAAGAAGGCGAAATTATCCATATTGTTGCGTATACCGACAAATTATGTCTATTTTTAAGA
>JAAHHL010001744.1 GCA_010672185.1 Caldora sp. SIO3E6
TAACAAATATTAGATACCTTAAAACACTGGCTTCTATTTGCCAGATAGAATGGAGGTGGGAAGGTGAGGAAGACACGGGCTATTTTGTCATAGTCTAAACTCCAGTTGTATCAATGGGCTCAATTTCTTTGCACAAATGATGAAAATCTCCCTTGCGAATCATGAATAATCACTCCGGAACTGTTGCCTTTTGCCTTTTGCCTTTTGCCTCTCCTCACCACCAGACTTATTCAGCAAACCCTAGTTAAAATGATGCCTGTACACCAATAGTCAACTGCCAGTCAGTTTCTAGTTGAGGGCCATCCAAAGATTGAACAAGGGGTAAGACAAACTCAACCCCTAAGCGAGTTCCTTTGAGAGCACCACATTACCTGCTGGTATATCATCTCGTTCGTCAATCGAGCCAGTGGGAAAACTCACTCCTAAGTTAAAATGCACGCGCTGTCGGTTTTGGCGTAAGACATTGTAGAGTCCTGTAAGTTGAAGATCGCCAAATCCTTCTGAATTGGTGGTAAAGTTCACCCCTGTACGGGTAACATGATCCATTTCCTTCAAAACATAAGGAATCATCACCATCAGAGTCAGATCATCAGTGGGAGCGTACATTCCCCCAAACATGTGCATTTCCATGTCCATGTTAGTCGGAGTTACAGGAAACTGTTGCAACACCTCCTGATCACTGAGATCATCAGTACCATCCCGGTTGCCATCCATTCTCATATACATATAACGGTAGGAGAACATAAACTCCCCCGCTTGATGAGTATGCTCTCCCATCACACTAATAGGAGCATGGCCATCAGGTCGAGCAGAAGTCCATTGTAGTTCACCGTTGGGGGAGAGACTCCCATCATCACTATCACTCAGAAAAAACACTCCTGTGGAACTGGCATCTTGCCAGTCAAGCTCATCCTGCTGTATGGATAAAGTTGTGGAACTGGCATCTTGCCAGTCAGGCTCATTCTGTTGTATTGGTAAAGTTGTGGAACTGGCATCCTGCCAGTCAAGCTCATCCTGCTGTATTGGTAAAGTTGTGGAACTGGCATCCTGCCAGTCAAGCTCTTCTGTATTAGTATCAATAGTAGAAGTAGCCTCTGAGGGTTGAGCAACTAACTCAGGATTATTCAGTTCAGGTACTGGAGTTTGATCGATTGCGATCGCATTAATTGGTTCGAGTGCTTCTGCGGAGAACCCGGTAGTTAACTCACCAGCTACCTTAGTAGTAGCGGTTACTGGTACATCTTGCCAAGGTACTGAGCTTTCTGGAGTGACAACGTATTCTGCTAGTTCAGCCTTGGTT
>JAAHHL010001745.1 GCA_010672185.1 Caldora sp. SIO3E6
TATGATGATAATTCCGGTCGCTATTCTCAAAAAGCTAATTTAGATATAGAAATCGTTATCGATATGTTTAACACAGTAGACCAGTATGACAGAGTAATTTTATTTAGTGGAGATGGTGATTTTGAACGGGCAATTGAACTGCTACGCTCCAAAAATACTCATATTACAGTGGTATCCACAGAAGGAATGATTGCTAGAGAATTAAGAAATGCCACTGACCGTTACATAGATTTGAACGATATACGTGATTCTATTGAAAAATTAGACTATTGAGATTTACTCTCTTCCTTCTAAAATTATAAATATTTGGTATCTTTCTGGCATAGAGAGTTGATCAATTATTGAATATCGGCAAATAAGACCATGAACCAACAACCACAATCCGAGCGCATTATTATATTTGACACTACACTCCGAGACGGGGAACAATGTCCCGGAGCCACCCTGAATGTAGACGAAAAGCTACTTGTCGCTCGACAGCTGGCTCGTTTAGGAGTGGATGTCATTGAAGCCGGTTTTGCTTTTGCTAGTCCAGGAGATTTTGAGGCAGTGCAAAAAATTGCCCAAGATACCGGTACAGAAGATGGTCCAATTATCTGTAGTTTAGCCAGAGCCATCAAAGCAGATATTCAAGCCGCCGCCGAAGCCATCAAACCAGCGGCTCATCCTAGAATCCATACCTTTATTTCTACCTCAGATATCCACTTAGAGTACCAGCTCAAAAAATCTCGAGCAGAGGTGCTAGCGATCGCAGAAGAAATGGTAGCCTATGCTAAATCCTTTGTGGATGATGTAGAATTCTCACCAATGGATGCCGTCCGCTCTGATCCAGAATACCTCTACCAAGTGCTAGAACGGGCAATTGCTGCCGGTGCAACAACAGTCAACATTCCAGATACTGTAGGTTACACCACCCCCAGTGAGTTTGGGGAGATGATTCGGGGTATCAAGGAAAATGTCCCCAATATTGACCAGGCGATTATTTCCGTTCACGGTCATAATGATTTAGGTTTGGCGGTAGCCAATTTCTTAGAAGCAGTTAAAAATGGTGCTCGTCAACTCGAATGTACCATTAACGGCATTGGTGAGCGAGCAGGCAACGCTTCCCTCGAAGAATTAGTTATGGCTCTTCATGTGCGCCGTCAGTATTATAACCCCTATTTGGGTCGTCCAGTGGAGTCAGAAGAACCATTGACGAAGATTGACACCAGGCAAATTTACAAGACATCCCGCTTGGTTTCTAACCTCACAGGCATGTTAGTACAACCCAACAAAGCCATAGTGGGAGCCAATGCTTTT
>JAAHHL010001746.1 GCA_010672185.1 Caldora sp. SIO3E6
TGTCAATTGCGATAAGGATGACCCTAAACCCGCCCCTACAACAATTCTCAATTCTCAATTATCAATTCTCTCACCAGCCGAATACCTTCCCACGCTGGTATCCTTCCTGCTTGTCGCTCATCTTGTAATACTAAGTGAACATAAAGCGGGTAAATTTCATCGATCTTTTCTTGATACTTGCGACTAATCGCTTCACACTCTTGACGGCTTAGATTAATTTGCTTGAGCGCTTTTCTATCTTGGGATATCGCCTGATAGGTTACTAACAAGACTTGATAGATAACAATTAAACAAAGCAGAGGAAAGTACAAAATTAGGAAATCACTAGCTTCGTTTGCTTCAATTTTTTTGTAGAGGTCTCGGTTGAGGTAGAGGTCTCGGTTGAGGTCTTGGTAGAGGTCTCGGTTGAGAACTCGGTAGAGGTAGAGGTCTTGGTAGAGGTCTCGGTTGAGAACTCGGTAGAGGTAGAGGTCTTGGTAGAGGTCTCGGTTGAGAACTCGGTAGAGGTAGAGGTCTTGGTAGAGGTCAAGGTTGAGGTAGAGGTCTCGGTAGAGGTCTCGGTAGAGGTCTTGGTCAATGTTGAGGTCTTGGTCAATGTTGAGGTCGAGGTCTTGGTCAAGGTAGAGGTCGAGGTCGAGGTTAAGGTCTAAGTCACGATTAAGAATAGTAACCTCAGCTAACTTGCCGTACCAGTCTTGCAACAAACTTGCTTCTATTCCGGCAATCTCCCTATCATTGCACCAACAACCAATCTGTTGTTCTGTAGCAGAATATTCCTCAGCTTCCGCAAAAGTAGGTAATCTATACCCAAATCCCAAAACAGAATGCCGCTGAGTCAACCATTCACAAAACTCTTTGGCATCACTACCCCTTACTCCAGTAATCGGCTTTCTTGCATCTCCGGGAGGAAACCTGTAGTCTTGCCAATGATCCGGCTGACGATTTTTACCTGCTTGGCGCATCTCATCAATAAACAGCTGATATTCTGCACAGGTGATGTACCTCAGGTCAATTTCGACATTCTCCTCAATCCGCACCAGATTGTTTAGTCGTTGGGATAGCAGTATATTAGCTGCTAACCGGAATTTGTCTGTGCTCAACTCTTCTAAATCTGCCTCCAACCTGGCTTCTAGTTGTTGCCTCACCTCTGAGTCAACACTTAATCCCTCCTTTAGGCAATCATAAGCCAATGCCATAGCCTCTACTGAGGGAGAGGGTGAAGCTAAAACTGCTCGAATGAGATTACTAGCATCAGTTTGAGCAGCATAGAGACGGATAGTTTCATGCCACCAGGGATT
>JAAHHL010001747.1 GCA_010672185.1 Caldora sp. SIO3E6
ACCCTTAATCCTCTGTTAGATAGTAAGAAAAAGCGGTTGATTGCTTATCATGAGGTGGGACATGCTTTGTTAATGACTCTACTCAAAAATTCCGACCCCCTGAATAAAGTCACAATTATTCCTCGTTCTGGTGGTGTTGGTGGTTTTGCTCAGCAGGTATTTAACGAAGAAATGGTTGATAGTGGTCTTTTCAGTCGTGCTTGGCTCCTCGACCAAATCACAATTTACCTCGGAGGACGTGCTGCGGAAGAAGAAATTTTTGGTCATGATGAGGTGACAGTGGGGGCAAGTAGTGATATTAGAGCAGTAGCGGATAGAGCCAGGAGAATGGTAACTCTCTATGGCATGTCTGATTTAGGAGCAATGGCTTTGGAAACTCCTGACAGCGAAGTCTTTCTCGGAGGAGGCTGGACATCTCGCTCGGATTATTCAGAAGAGATAGCAACCAAAATTGATCAGCAAGTACAAGATATTGCTATAAGTTGCCATGAAAAAGCTCGTAGTCTAATCCGTGAAAATCGGCCATTGGTAGACAAATTGGTGGATATTTTATTATCTCAGGAAACTATCGAGGGGGAACAATTCCGCAAAATAGTGGCTGAATACACCAAGTTACCGGAAAAACAATTGGCAATTACTGTTTAGTAAGGAGGTGAGGGGTAGCACACCTAAAAATGAGTAATGAGTAATGAGTAATGAGTAATGAGTGATGAGTGATGAGTAGATATAGATTTTTCCGTATCTCCCTCAGCTCCCTCAGCTCCCTCAGCTTTCTAAACTACCATTTTAGGTGTGTCGCGCCACTACTTATTCCACTTATCAATAACAAATGACCAATGACCAATGACAAATAACCAATAACCAATAACAAATAACCAATAACCAATAACAAATAACCAATAACAAATAACAAATGACAAATGGCAGTCAATTGAAACAAAAAGCCCAATCCCTAGGCTTCCACAAAGTGGGAATTGCTGCTGTGGATACCGGTGCTAATAACCCAGCGCGTCAACACCTCAAGGCTTGGTTGGCACAGGGTTATCAGGCTCAGATGACATGGATGGATAATCCCCGACGCTTGGATATCCGTGCCTGTATGCCCGAAGTAAAATCAGTAATCTCCGTTGCCCTCAATTACTACACCCCTCACCAACGTCCCGAAGGTACCGAATATGCCAAAATCTCTCGTTATAGTTGGGGACGAGATTACCATAAAGTAATGCACAAAAAGTTGAAGGCATTGACCAGGTGGTTGCAAGAGCAAGGAGAAGATATCCAAGCTCGTTACT
>JAAHHL010001748.1 GCA_010672185.1 Caldora sp. SIO3E6
TTTTGTGAATTGGGAATTGGGAATTGGGAATTGGGAATTATGAAGAATACATCAAGAACCGATTGGGCTAGAATCGATGCCATGAGGGACGAAGATATTGATACATCTGATATTCCACCATTATCAGAGGAGTTTTTTTCTAACGCCCAATTGCGAATGCCGAAGTCGGCTGTAACTACCACAGTTCAAGTAGATCCAGAGACTTTGGCATGGTTTCAGGCACAAGGGGAAACAGCTCAACAGCAAATGTCTGTAGCCTTAAGGATTTATGCAGAGGCGCACAAAGCTCATCCAGCATTGGGAACAAAACCAGCATCATAGGCGGCAGATTAAATTAATTAAGAATTGGGAATATGGTGTTTTAGAGTGGGTAAATTTTGTGCGATCGCTTATCACTCAACCCATTTTCAATTATCAATTAATCGGCTTAGAATAGGGCGCACGTCTGTGGGAGGCTTAGATCTTGCACGCCTGTCGGAAATTGACTTGTGAAGGGAGGCAACAGGCAACAGTGATAAAATTTGACGGTTTCAGTATTAGAATTGATTGCTCTGATGGACGTTATTTAGTATATTTGTACTGGTACAAGGTGTGAGTATATCGTAATTTCATCAGCCCCAACTGTTGCTGTAGGCGATCACATATCCTAGGGCGGGTTTTGTAGGAAAGTTTCTGGTAAGATGGGCTAGATTGTCTCTAAACCCGCCCCTACGAATCGTATCGATGTTGGCAAATTCGATAATAATCCCCAAAAAATTCCGTGTATTTGTAGGGGCGGGTTTAGGAATATCTTAACCCATTCGACGATAACCATCAGACCAAAACCCGCCCTAGAGATAACCTCGCCGATTACGGAAAATTTCCCCAGTTTTTGTGCGATCGCATCCTCTATATCGTAATGTCATCAGCGTCAATTGTTGCTGTAGGCGATAGCATATCCCAGGGCGGGTTTTGTAGGAAAGTTTCTGGTAAGATGGGCTAGATTGTCTCTAAACCCGCCCCTACCAATGGTGTCGATGTTGTAAAATTCGATAATAATCCCCAAAAAATTCCGTGTATTCGTAGGGGCGGGTAATGGGATATCTTAACCCATTCGACGATAACCATCAGACCAAAACCCGCCCTAGCGGCAACCTTGCCGATTACAAAAATTCCCCCAGTTTCTGTGCGATCGCATCCTCTATATCGTAATGTCATCAGCGTCAATTGTTGCTGTAGGCGATAGCATATCCCAGGGCGGGTTTTGTAGGAAAGTTTCTGGTAAGATGGGCTAGATTGTCTCTAAACCCGC
>JAAHHL010001749.1 GCA_010672185.1 Caldora sp. SIO3E6
TCTCCCTCCGCTCCCTCAGCTCCCTCAGCTCCCTCAGCCCCCTCAGCTCCCCCAGCTCCCTCAGCTCCCTCAGCTCCCTCAGCTCCCTCAGCTCCCTCAGCTCCCTCAGCTCCCTCAGCTCCCTCAGCTCCCCATCTCCCTCAAGATTTTACCACTATTGACTATTCATCGGTCGCGTGCTTATGAATAGCGCTTAATACTGTCTCAGCATCAATGGGTTTACTGATAAAATCTGAAGCTCCAAACAGCCGAGCTCGAACTTGGTCAACAACACCATCATTGCCAGTTAAGATAATAATTGGGGTATCACGGAAAGAGGGAATCTTACGTAACTTGCTACAAATTTCATAGCCATTAGTTTGGGGCATGACTAAATCTAAGAAGATGAGATCCGGTTTCCGAGCTAGGATAGTTGCCAGAGCTCGCAGACCATCATTGATCCACATAAACTGATGCCCTGCTGCCGTGAGCAATTTTTCCATTGTCTTACAAACCCAAATATCATCGTCCACACAAGCAATTAGTAAATCTTGACTAATTGTAGTTCTGGGTGGTTTTTCAGGAGTAGATGGGAATACTGGAGCAGGGAAATCCGCAACAGTAACAAGTTCAACCAAGCCTGCTTGAATATAGGGCAGGAGTGAATGAGTTACTGACAACATATCCCGCTTCATTTGCCCAGCTAGCTCCCGCAGGGTGCGTCGCCCATTGAGGATACGGGTCAAAGTTTGGTAAACTTGGGGGGATGTCTTGGCTTGAAGTTGCTCTGGTTGCTTAATTATCGGGACATGGTTAGGAGAATAGTTGGTTAGCTTCGCATTTTGCCAAGCTTGCCAAAGTTTTTGAGTTTCTGCTATGGCTTGCTGAGAATCGATTAAGGTAAGTTCTGGAGATAAGGTATGATCTTGTTGGATTTGATAAGTAACATCTCCAGCTTGGGCAATATCAAACAACACCTCAATAATAATAGCCTCAATTATTTTGGTAGCTTGTTCGAGGGTTATTTTTTGTTGTTTTACCCACAAGCAAAGAGCCTCATATTCCCAACAACTAGTGAAAAAAGTAGCGTCGAAACTAGACAGTTCTTTTTGCAAATTAGGCAGATAAGGAGGTAGCTGAGGACAGTAATTGGCTAAGTTTTTTGCCCACTGTCTCACTGGATTACTTCCTCCTGTCCCATAGGTGATATCACCACCATTGAGATAAAAGACCCATTGCCTGTTGTGTGAATCTTTTAACAGGAGTTGCCCATTAAATTTTAGCTGCTGCAAGGTTGTGAAAAATCTAGCT
>JAAHHL010000175.1 GCA_010672185.1 Caldora sp. SIO3E6
TAAACAATCTTACTACTAATTGTCGGTAAGCTAGGGGATTAACCAACAACATGATGGTTAATACAAATACCAGCAATAGTTGCAGTACAGTTGTCAGGGAGTCGGAGAAGAAGGCGAAAAAGTTCCCTAATAGATTTTGGGCTAAAGGTCCTATTTGCTGGGTTAATTCAGAAAGACTAGGTAAATCTAAGTCTTGTTCTAAAAACCAGTCAGGGGGGTTTTTGATTTGGTTATCAACCCAATAATATAAGTCTTCAAACTCTGATTGACCTTGTATAATTAATTTCTGAAATTGCCCGATAAAAGGTGGCATCACCAAGCCAACAAACAAAATACCGAACACTAGCAACAAGCTGAGAACTAAGAAGACAGCCCAACTTCTTGGGATACGGAACCTCTGTGTTAGCCGTCGGACTAAATCATTAAGAGCAGTTGCCAGGACAACTGCCGTAAAAATCAGCAGCAGTATCTGTCGGAACTGCCACATGATAGATAAAGCAATAATCAAACAGAGAAAGCCAATCCAATTAGCTAGTTTCACTGTGCTAACTCCTTTTATGCCATCTCTGCCAATTTGTTTCTCGGTGAATGTTTGTCATATTTCCACTACGACCCTAACTACTGTTGAACTGCTTTAGTAACCAAGCTCCCTATACATCAAACCCCCCAAGTTACCTTACCAAGGGGGGAGTTACACTGTCTGGTACAGAGTATTAATATAAATCTTAATTAACCGAAAACCCCGTAATTTCCATACTCATACCATATCACTGCCCATAAAACAACCATTTTGCTCTAGTGGCGTGGCACAACTAAAAATGTAGGTTGGGTGGAACGTAGTGAAACCCAACACAATGTGCTCCGGAGTTGGGTTACGAAGCAAGCTACACCCAACCTACTTATTCTAAAATGGTGGTTGAGAAAGCTGAGGGAGATAGGGAAAAATCTATATCTAAATTTAAGTAGAACTCAGTTGCTGAATTTTTTCTTGCAAACAGATCAGCTTCTGCTCTAAGTCAGCATTTTTTTGTATTTTGAGAATGCGACGGATGCGATCGCTCATGAGATAATGTTGTTTTAAGGTTGTTTCTCGATTTGCTGCTAAACCCTGGGAGCGGTAATTAATTTTGGTTTCTGGCAAGCAAAAGAAAACGCCTCCATCAGTGTACTGGATACTGTTTTCCAACAAATCAAAAATACGAGCATTGCCGGTAATTGATTCCTCAAACTCCTTACAACCATAAACATGGAGACTCAAAAAAGGTTTATCTCCAGGATTACCCATCTGATGGATCAGATTATGGTCAACAGCATATACCATGCCAGGAAGATAGTGAGCAGGTTTTAAAGGTTTTAACACTTCCTTGGTAAAACTATAAATGTAATGCTCCGCTGCTCCAAAACATTGAACTGCACCCCATTGGGTAGCACCGTGATCGTGAATGGTACTAAAATCCCCTGGCAACCAAGACATGACCATAATTTCAAAATGCCCACCGTCCAATACCAGTTTACGACCATAGCTATCGGTTATTGGGTGCTGAAAATCTGCCCAAGGCATTAAATCTTGCTCAGAAATACTTGCTTCGAGTACAAAGTCTTTTACTTGGGCTGGTGTGAAGGCAGTCGTTTGCTGTAGTCTGTTAATTAATTTTTGAATACTTAAAGGATAGGTTTCAATTAGGTTAAAATTTGTAGTTTCTAAGAGTGTTTGAATCATTATTAAAAACCTCACATTATGATATATATCTACAATTAGAACCCTGCTAATATCGATCAACTAAAGTAACATTTACTAAATGTTCTCAATCTCTCTTAAGATAGGGTGTCTATAATCAAGATCATAATTTTCTAAAATGAGAATTGATTAAGAATAAACTAAGTTTTCCTGAAGTGGATATCAGGTGTTAGGTGTGGAAGATTAGGTAATCTTGGTGTAACAGGTAACTAATTTGCAGGAGGGATGCTATAAGAGACATTGCATGATAACAACATCATGCCAAGTTCCATTGACCAATCCAATTTTTTTTTGAATGCCTACGATTTCAAAGCCAAATTTTTGATGGAATCGAATACTACTCTGATTATCAGCTAAAATCTTTGCTACAATGTGATGGTAGTCATAGTCAGCAACTTTTTCCATCAGCACTTTTTGTATAACTCTGCCATAGCCTTTACCAGTTTCGGAAAATGTGAGATAAATGGAAGTTTCACAGCAGACCTGATACCCAAGGCGATCGCTATAGCGTTTAATAATTCCCCATCCAATCTTCTTCTCGGGGATTTCTGCCAAGAATAATGCTTCTCGACCATTCATTTTTTCGACGATCGCCTGAATATTTTCTGCTGTGTAGGGTTGACTATCCATCGTAATACCACCATAGGCGATCGCTTCATTATAAATTGATGCGATCGCACCATAGTCTTTTGGTTGTGCTGGACGAATGGTTAGGGGAGACATCTTTAAGTAATAAGTAATAAGTAATAAGTATGGCAAAAGGCAGAAGATAAGGAAGAATGACAAATGACAAACAACAAACAACAAATAACTAATTCCCTAGAGGACGCTGGGAGTATTCGATTAACCAGCGAATCAAGCGATCTATTATAGGTTGTCCTGTCAACAATTCTAAACGGGCAAATCCACCAATATTTCCTGCATTAATTTCACTAATAATCCAAGTTCCATCGTCATCTAATAAAAAGTCATAGCCCAAAGTATGCAGTCCCATTTCCTGATAATGACTGACCGTATGTTCGATGGCTTCTACTTCTTTATCGGTAATATCTGCAAGGGTACATTCCCCATCAAAGCTAACATTGTTGATCCAATGGCCACTTTTTGAGCGCCGCAGATAGCCACCATAAATTTCGCCGTCTACGACAACAATGCGTTTATCTCCTGCATCAGTGCGATGGAGATAACGAAAAAACTGTATGGGCTCAACCTGTTCCTCTTGGAGATAACTCATCACCTCAGAAAACTGTGCAAATTGCCGCGTTCCCCTCAAAAAGTTATCCACTTGAAAGAGTCGGTTGTGATACCAAATTTTGAACACTCCCCTTCCACCACAGCTATTTGCCTGTTTCGCTACAACTGTCTGAAATTGCTCAAAGAATTCCAGCGCTTTTGTCCATTCATCTGTGACAATTCCCTCTGGAATATAACCCTTAGCTACCTCTAATAAAAAATTAGATTTAATTTGTTCTTTTTTACTAGAGGGACAATTAACAAAGCGGGTAAATCTTTCCCATGCAGTTAAGTGATCTAGATAACCAGGAGGAAAGGGTTTCAGTGTCCGGCAAAATACCAGATCAATGCTTCCCAAATCGATCCAGTCTTCCGCAGCATTACCTAAGGCTAAAAATTCCTCGTAAGTTAACTCCCCTGTTGCCGCAGCTACTTGGACTTTGGGTAACTTTTCGGCGGCAAAAATCTGGGGAGTTGGAATATGGTAGAACTCAACTCTGGGGTCAAATGAAAGCCTCTGATAGAAAGTCGGCACATCCAAAGGCTTATTGCTATATTTAGTAGGATCACAAATACTTAGAAGTTTCATGGCACAAGTAAATAATGAATTGAGAATTGAGAATTGAGAATTGAGAATTACTTACTCATTCTTAACTCTTAATTCACGTATGGATTATTATCAAAAAAATAACCTTAGTTAGGGATCAAACATTTGAAAATAACTTAAAAAACTGTTGCCTACCACCTAACACCTCCCACCTCCCACCTAACACCTAACACCTACCACCTACCACCTAACACCTCTCAAGTCGCAGTTGCTGTACTCTCTCCCTTAACCGCCAGTTCTTGAGTCGCCATGTCTTTTTCTTCAGGTTTTGGAGGCATTTGTTTACCCAAAGTAGTAATTCCAATGCCAATCATAATCACCACAAACGCGACAATCTGAATCATAGAAGGGCGTTCTCCATTCAGGACAAAGGCAAAAATAACACCGAAGATAGGAGTAGCAGAAGTCCATTTACCTACCACCCTCGAATCTAAGCGACCCAAGGCAGCATACCAGAGAAATTGACCTAGTACAATTAAAATCAGGGCATAAATGGACATGACAATCCATAACTGTCCGGCAAAAGTGTCTGCAAAATGCTCTGGACCAAAGACGATGCTCGCAATCGCAAAGAAAATGATTGAAGAAACAAAATTGCGAGTAAAAACCACGGTTCGCAACGGTGTATCTTGGGTCAGCATAAATTTGCCGATGATTGATGTAATGGCATACACGAAGCTAGATGCCAAAATCAACAAGTCACCACGATTCAGTTGAAAGTTCGTGCTGATTAACAGAATCGCTAAAATTCCCACACCAATCAAGGAAAAGCCCAGCCACTCCCACTTCCGAATCATCTTCCCAAAGATTACGGCTCCAGCTAAAGCGTAGAGAATCGGACCAAGGCGTGCCAGTAGCACGGCATTGGTGACCATTGTATAATTCAAGCCAATAAAAATCAGAGCTGACAGCAGTGATGCTAGGCAACCATTGATAAACAACCCGATTAAAATTTTCGGGGGGGTTTGGCGCAAGTCTTTGATAATTGAGGACATGCCAAACCAAGACAAAACTACTAAAGCAGCACAGAGGTTGCCCACAAAGAGGACATTGCAAAAAGAAATCGGAGTTGACCTGCCGCCACTGAGGATTTGGGCATTGGCAATTAAAAAAGCAATTAGGGAGGGACGCAAAGCTACCATTGCTCGCGACACAACAAGCATCAATTTGGGATTAATTCGCGATCCGAGAGAACTTGCATTCATGGGACTAATACCGCTACACGGAATTCAAAATTCAAAATTCAAAATGTTTATAGAGTAGGTTTTATATTGCTCTCAAATGGGTGGGTTATATCAAGTTCGATTGAATACTTACACTTCAGTTGCAACAAGGCAGGATGCAGGAGGCAGGAGGGAAGAAAGAAGGTTGTAAGGGAGAAAAAAGTGCTAAGAGATTTCCTTATATTCAATCAAGCACGGTTTTAACCTTCTTGTAATTATTCATGATTAATTAAACGCGCTTGTAGCTAGAAGGGTCTGCCTGTAGGACAAACATATCGTCGTATTGGATTACTTTTCCTGTAATCTGAATTGGATCTGCAACTAAGTTGAGAATTCGATCGTTTACAGCTTGCCCCTGTTCGTCTGCTAGCAGAAAATACATTACATCGTTGCGGTTATTCTCTACCCGAAACACTGCTGGCACCCCTCCACTAATGCAACGAATGGCGCAGGCTCGATGGGTTTTAGTCTGTCCCGGCTTCATCACACCAGGGTAACATTTGCCGTCAAGGATCTCACCGGTTAGGGAATACTCTCCTAGAGAGGTTCCAGCATTGGGGTTAAGAATCACGTTATTTGGTGGAGCGATCGCTTCTGCTGAGCGCACTGCAATCACCGAAAGGTGATTACGGGACACCATTGTGCCGTTGAGTTTGACCCATTTACCTATCTGTTCTAACACAGATGGCTTAGGTGAAGTTTTACCCGATCCGGACAAGACGTACCGGGAAAAAGGAACACTAGAAGTTACGTCACCAGAACGGGGTACAATTAGATGTGGTACAGGTTCGCCGACTAGTAAGCCTTCTAGCTCTACGGCTCCGTTAATTTTGCCTGCGTTGAACTGGTTATGTACCTTGGGTAAAATCAAAGCAAATGCAATTACCCCCAACATTAATAGTGGAATAAACTTGATTAAAAAGCGCCGATAGCTGGATGGCACAGAAGCATAGTTGATGTAAAACTCATCATTGGTTGGAGTGCGATCAGATGACATAGGGAATTGGGAATTGGGAATTGGGAATTGGGAATTGGGAATTGGGAATTGGGAATTGGGAATTGGGAATTGGGAATTGGGAATTGGGAATTGGGAATTGGGAATTGGGAATTGTCTCCCTATCTCCACATTCCCGTGTCCCCGCGTCCCCGCGTCTCCGCGTCTCCGCGTCTCCGTATCCCCGCGTCTATTTTCAAGTCTAGGCAATAACCGCAGGCTCAACTGTTGTACCAGCAGGATGGGGAATTGCTCGCACCAAAATGCGATCGCTTACTACTTTCACGTCAAATGTCGGTACTTTTTCGTGAAAAGGAGGTGGAGATGCACCAGAATCAGGAAAGTACTGATAGCCATGCCAGGGACAGGTAATACAACCATCAAGGATTTTGCCTTCCCCTAAAGGCCCATTCTGGTGCTGACAGACATTGGAAACCGCTGAGATTTTGCCGTCATACTTAAATACTGCCACTCGTTCGCCGCTAATAGTAACCACCTTGGCACGGTATTCAGGGATTTCTTGTACGCTTCCGATATCAACAAAGCCGTCAGCGGCAAGGTTAAAGGCTTGTTTGTCTTTCTGGAATTCGCGGTAGCCTGTGATTAAGTGTAGGGTCAAGAGCCATACCATCCCAACTAAAACAGCAATACTTAAAAAGGGATGCTTATTGGTTTGCAATGCTCCCAAGACTACATGACCTACCAATAGTCCATAGGCGAGATAAACTCCCATATGAAGGGCTTTCCAGACTGGGGCAGTGAGATTCGCTAACCAAAAGTCGTGACTTGTGGCTGCCATTAAAAAGAATATGACTAAAGCGATCGCGCCCAAAATCTCAAAGGGAAAGAGAATGAAGCTACCGTAGTGGCTATTGCCCACAAACAGACTAACCAAGGGGTCGAGGTTGCCGTAGTCGTGATACCAAGTTAGAGCACCTACAAAGTTCCAAGAAGGCAGGATTTTCCAAGTGGCAATTTTGGGCTCAAACCCCACTACATGAATGAGGGCAAGGAAAAACATGGTGACCCCCATATGCCGTCGATTAAACAGCAATGGATAAAATTTAGGACTTAACCGACTCAACGGACCAATGGAAAGGATGACATGGAGTAATAAAAAAGCTGCAGATCCATAGGCGCGAATTCTAACGCCACGAATTTCTAAATCACCACTGATGGCTTGGCTTATGGCCATAAAGCCATAGATATATAGACCAACCGTCGTTAGTAAAATGATGTCGTAAATAATTTTTTGTCGATTCCACTGAATCGCTTTGTAACCAACGCTCATGGGGAATTGGGAATTGGGAATGGGGAATTGGGAATTGAGAATGGGGAATGGGGAATGGGGAATGGGGAATAAAATTCCGTAAATCTGTAGGGGCGGGTTTAGGGTCACCGTTAACCCATATTTACGATAATCTTTATACAAAACCCGCCCAAAAGTCTGTAGTGGTAGTTTTAGCGTTAACCTATGTTTACGATAATCTTTATACAAAACCCGTCTAAACTAAATTCATCATTCAGGACTATGGGAATAAGTTAGAAGGTAAAGGGGTAGAGCCAATTGCCTGATTCTGACCGCGACTATAAAATAGGAGATGCCCAGACTGCTTCTGCATTGCGGAGGAGACTGGAAAACGTCGGCGACTACTGCCGGAAAGCTGTCCTAACAAAATTGCTTTCTCATCCACTGTTTCAGGAGCAGATTCCCCTGCCCTCCAATAAACCAGAATGTTGGAGAATTGTAAGGCTTCGGTGGGTTCAAGTTCTAGAAATATTGCTCCGTTAGCAGACTTAGAGGTTTCAGCTAAGACCTCAACACTATTGACGGAGAGGGTTTCTGAGGCAATAGCACTAGTGGCATCTTCTTGAGATGAGAAATTAGCAGTAGCAAATAGCTCATCAGTGGTTTCATCCACAGTTGGGATTGAGGGGCGCCACAGTAGTCCGACGAAGAAGACCAAGGGCAAAATGCCAGATAAAATAGCAACTGTGTAAAAATGGGCTTTGCGACGAGATAAAATCATGGTGCTCGGCTCCTAAGGGTTGGGAGTTTGGGCGGCTGCAATGCGATGGGCATTGCGTTCTACAGGTGTACGCTTTCCTCGGAACCATCGAACAGCAAATATCGGCCAAAATACACAAAGTCCAGGTATAATAACCAGTCGAAACCCAATATTTTTCCAGCCCCTAGCATCAGGGTCAATCTGTCCAATGCCAAACAGATGAAATACGACAGAAAACACCAGTCCACCATAAATGTAGGCTTGGACTACTTTGATCAACCATTCAACTACAGCAACACCAATACCATCCATAATGATCACACCTTAATCAAAAACAAGCTTCAAGAGCAGGAAATTCTGAGATTGATTTCCAGAACACTAATTCACAAAACAGTTCTAGTTTCTAAAAGCTAAAATCATGGTACTTGAATATTTTCTCATGATATGGCTTGCTGACAATCTTCTGAGTAAATGTGAAAGGTGTGACCTGGTTCAAGGCAGGTGACTCGATGAATGAAGTTATCATATCTTCCCATCTCCTCTACACTGCGATCGCGATAATGAAGAAGCTGCTGAAACAAAGATGTTACACTAAGTTGTTCCATATAAGTGTTATTGGTTGTTAGTTGTTGGTTGAATGTTGAAGAAAGACAAATGACAAATGACAGATAACCAACAACCTTTTGCAAGGACTTTAGTCTTGAGACTTATCAATCCTTTGTGGCAACACCCAACGGCACATTGAATTTTTCGCACCAAACCCAAATTTCGTTATATTGATCAGGATCGATATCTTCGGAAATGACATAAACTTGAGCACCTGTATTCGATCTCAGAGGACTAAACTTTGTGGATGGATCGTATCCATCTTGGCCAAAACCTAGTTTCGGGTCTGGGGCTCCATCTAGAAAAAAGTCTGATTCTAAAACAACGATTGTGCCAGAATCGGTTTTGAGTACTGTAACACCACCTGTCGTAGTATGGTCAGTTCTTCCTTCAAATGTCCCATTAAAGACAATCTCACTTTCGGCATTGGCTGCAAGGGGTAGACCTAAACAACAGAGGGTTAGTGAGCCAACTATAACAGCAGATTTAATTAAGGAACGAATCATCGTAGCACTCTCCTTCTTGGGCAACTGCATTTAAATTTAAAGTCCTCAGGTGAGAAAGAAATGAGGAAACTTATAAAAAATCATGAGTGTATCGATTGTGGAACTGGCATCTTGCCAGTTTTGTTCTTCAGAAACACTCTGGCTAATGGCTAATTGCTAATGGCTAATGGCTAATTGCTAATTGCTCTGAAGAAACAAGGCTCCGAGGCAGGAGGCTCCGAGGGAAGAGGAGTTGACTGTTTCTTCCTTACCATAGCGACCCGACACCCGACACCCCGCGTCGTCAGGTGCTCGAAAGTAATACAATACAGCCATCTGTCTGCTATAGATTCTGACTATGGATCCCCTCAAAGTTCTGTTTATTAACTGCACCCTAAAAAAATCTCCAGAAATCAGTAATACAGAAGCTCTGTGGCATACTGTTGCTGCCCTGTATCGCCAACAAGGCTGCCAGACTAACCAATTACGAGTTATAGATTTTCCGCTTCTGTCAAGTACAACCTGGGATGAAGGCTCAGGAGATGAGTTTCCTCAATTGTTTGAGTTTATACAAACAGCAAATATTCTAATTGTGGGAACTCCTGTGATTTCCGGGATGCGGTCTTCCCAATGCCAGAAACTTATTGAACGTTTACAAGGAACTTACCATATCCAGATTGACCCAGCAACGGGACAATTCCCACTTTACAATAAAGTATTTGGCCTATTACTGCTGGGAGATGCCGCAGGAGGCAACCATTGCCTTGCTCAAACTTGTGGGTCTTCCGTAGTTGGTGTGCTAAATTATTAGTTTGAATTGGCAAAGTATTAACAGCGATAGCCTTAGCCATTTATTACCAAATTTCAAGGAGTTTT
>JAAHHL010001750.1 GCA_010672185.1 Caldora sp. SIO3E6
TTTTTCGTGCGGAAGAGGGCTTACGAGGTGGAGCGGTTGCAGTTTTAGAGCAGAAGACGGGTTACGTGATGACCACAGAACAGTGACGCAGGGGTAAACGTGTGATGTTCAGAGGGCAGAAGGCAGAAGGCAGGAGGGAGGAGGCAGGAGGCAGGAGGCAGGAGGCAAGAGGCAGGAGGCAGGAGGCAGGAGGCAGGAGGCAGGAGGCAGGAGGCAGGAGGTAGAAGGTAAGGAGCAAGGGAGTGTGGGAGGTGTGGGAGGTGTGGGGAGATGGAGATACAAGAGAGAGCTTATATTTTTTGAACACTGAGACTATACCCACGTAAAATTTCGTTCACTCGGAGCAAGGGGAGCAAGGTAGAAGGAAATGATAACTGTTTATCCAAACTTGATATAATACTTAACACCTTAGGTGTTAGGAGCCATTGTTGTCCAACCCATGACTCTATTGTTCATTTTGAACAGTAGTGAGTCAGCTAATCCTAGGTTATGAGCTGCTAGTAACAAGGGAAAGAATTCACTCATACTAGGCTCGAGGGAGTTGGGGCAATCAGCAAAGTCCAGACACAGTACAGTAGAACGGTCCCAAAGGTCCCTAAACACTCTACACTGTTGGGGGAGACCGACTACTAGCGAACGAAATCGGTTAACTGCGGCTTTCTCTAAGTCAGCACTCGTGTAATTGAGTGGAGAATTTTTGTGCGCCATAGTGAGCCTCCTGTTGACAACGCGATCGCAATTTTATCTTGTTCTATCTTCATGATGACATAGTGAATTTCCTGTGAGTGTAATTGAACTAACTCTAAAGTAGTACGCAAATCACAATCTCCATTATGGTTTATCAGGAATATTTTTCGATTGATGTCAGCTCACAGTTAGCTTCCTGCAACAGTTGGCGTACCTCTTCATCCGTGGTTTGGGCAAAGTCATCGTACCAGAGGCTAATGGAATGGAGATGCTTTGGCATTTTGAGGTACACAACCTTGTCTACCTCTGCTTTTAGCTCTTGGCAGACTAATGGAGGTATAACAGGTACGGCGATAATAATGGATTCAGGCTGTTGCTGCTGCAAGACGGCAATTGCAGCACGTAGGGTTGAACCCGTAGCAATGCCATCATCCACCAAAATGACTCTACGATGGTGTACATTGGGGAGAGGACGGCAACCCCGGTAAAGGCGATCGCGACGCTCTAATTCTTGCTGTTCCTCAGTAGTAACTTGCTCAATCACTTCCCTAGAAATGTCTCGCCACTGTACTACATCTTCGTTAAGTATCCTCACACCACCC
>JAAHHL010001751.1 GCA_010672185.1 Caldora sp. SIO3E6
CCGATAGGATAAATTCTTAATGCCTTCTTACTTGTTACTTTTTACTTGTTACTTTTTACTTCCCTACCCGTTTCTAACCCACCATTTTAGGTGTGTCACGCCACTACCACCTACCACCTACCACCTAACACCTACCACCTACCTACTTAACTTTAAACTGAGCAACGCTATCTTGAAGTTGGGCTGCTACCCCTAGTAGCTGAGTAAATGAATCTGCCACAATAACAGATTGTTCAGAAGTTTGATTAGCGATCGCCGCAACCTCCTTGATTGTATTCGACAAATCCCCTGAGGTTTGAGCTTGGGCTGTGGCAGATTGGGCAATTTCTTCAATCAACTGGAGAATTTTGGTGCTTACTGCTGTGGAGTCGGCGATCGTTTGACGGGTTTCTTGAACTAATTCAGTACCTGTGAGCACCCGTTCCATTCCAGCTTCCATTGCTGTTACCACTTCGTTGGTATCTGCTTGGATTGCTTCGACAATTTGCTCAATTTCTTGAGTAGCACTTGCAGACTGTTCTGCTAAGCTGCGTACCTCATTGGCAACTAAACCAAATCCATGATCATCTTCTCCCGCACGGGTTGCTTCGACTGAGGCGTTCAACGCTAGAAGGTTAGTCTGATTTGCCAAGTCACTAATCAGGCTAACTACCCGAGAAATCTTTTGGGAAGCATCTCCTAAACGTTTTACCTTGCGAGCCGTGGCT
Source organism: Caldora sp. SIO3E6 (assembly GCA_010672185.1). Classification (GTDB taxonomy): domain Bacteria; phylum Cyanobacteriota; class Cyanobacteriia; order Cyanobacteriales; family Coleofasciculaceae; genus Caldora. The sequence continues at coordinate 708 of JAAHHL010001751.1, forward strand.
TCTACAGTTTGCTGAATTGCCAGAATACCATCAACAGTCCGGTCCATAGCCAAATCACCAGATTTAAGGGTGTGATTAGCTTGCTGTACCTTAATTTCCGCAGCTTGGGCATTGGTAGCAACTTTTTGAATGGAATTTGCCATCACTTGTACTTGGTTGAGAGCTGCACTAATCGCTTCGGCTTGACGTAATGCCTCGGTGGAGAGTCTCTTAACCTCATTTTCACTCTCTTTGGCGGTAGTAGTTGCCACCGTTGCTGATGATTGCACTTGTCGCACTAGCTGCTGCAAGCTTTCAACGGTGGCATTGAAAAAGTCTGCTACAGTGCCCATTGCTCCTGCTGTCACTCTCGCTCGCACCGTCAAGTCCCCGGAAAAGGAGCCTTCAATCTCTCCCAGGAAGGCTTCAATTTGGTCTTGGAGCATTTCTTTTTGTTGCCGTTGCTCGATAGAAACCTGTTCTGCTGCTTGGCGAGCTTGTTCAACTTGTTTAATCAGTAGGGCTTGTTCCAAAGCATAGCCTACTTGCAGGGCAACTTGCTTAAAAACTTCAATTTCCGACTCCTGCCATTCCCTGGTAGC
>JAAHHL010001752.1 GCA_010672185.1 Caldora sp. SIO3E6
TATGTTAAGTAGTTCAATCTGCTCAACAAGACCATCTCTTTCTAAGTCCCATGCCTTAGCCGCTTCAATCGTATGCTCTTTAACTTGCTGGAAAATCTTGAGCCGCTGCTTATCCCGTTGCATGATAATCTCAACCATCTCTTCAGACTTCTTAGCAATTGCATCAGCTTGTTCAACAACCGCAAGCCCTTGGGAGTGATTAGCCCTAAATTTGTTTAGGAGCTGTTCACGGTCAATAGTCTTGTAGCTATCGACTTCTTCAGATACAGCACCTTCAATCAATTCATCAAAGTTTACCGCTAAGGATTCGTACTCTTGTTTCAAGGAGGCTACCTGTTTTTCTAGCGAGTCTTTGTCAGCTTGTAAATATTGAATTATTTGCTGTAAAGTGCTTCTTTCCTTCACTAAATTAGTGGCCAGTGACTCCTTCTTAATAATTTCTTGTTGAAGTCCTTCTAGCTTCTTTTCGAGTTGGTATTTAGCCTCGACAATCCGGTTGTAGTCAATGACACGGCGTTCTGCTTTCTTGGTTTTATCCTTAGTTAAAGTTAGAGCATCTGATAATTCTTCCAGACGATTATGAAGCCTTGAATCTGCTATTTCTGCTCCCAGAACAGCAAAAGGAATACCTGTCAATACAGCCGAAACAACGACTTCGGCTGAAGGTTTGTAAAAATACAGAATCAAAGCAGAAGTTAAACCTGTACCGACTCCAAGCAGTCTCAGTAGTACCTTATCCCCCATTAGCTATCTACCTCCCCAAACTGCTTCTGTAATTCGCTCAATTTGCTCTCAGCAGATTGTCTTTGTAATTTGGCCACTTCAGATTTCACCCTGGCTTTTTCAAGATTTTCATCTAACTCGGTTCCAGCATATTCATTATTTTTATCAACCACTCCTGTACGCTTCACAGCTAAGTTATAGTAACTCTCAGCTTGCTCAGTATTTTCAACTTGAGTGTGATATTTATAGAGCTTAGCTTTAGCTTTCTCAAATTCAATCCCGGCGTCAAGTCCAGCCCCGTAAGCTTTAGCTTTCTTCCCTTCAGTAACATAGCGCTCACCAGTCAAATCAAAAGCCTGACCCGTAAGCTTTAAAGCTCTGATTGCGCCTTGATAAGTACTCATTCCAGATTCAAAATTTAGCTCATTTACTTGAGGTAAATCTTGCGGTGGCAGCAGAGGATTTGACACCGTATAGTTATCAGGATTAAAAGAAGGGAGTACTTTCACAACCATTTCAGGAGTGACGTTCTCAATGCCTAACTGAATAGTCTTATTATCAC
>JAAHHL010001753.1 GCA_010672185.1 Caldora sp. SIO3E6
TAGGGAAGAAAGGTTGTACAGTCGGCTTTTTAAGCTTCTTTCACAGGTGGGTTATTTTCGCTGCTAGCTAAGTAACAAAAAATCATCAGTTCTGCTTCATCTCCCCATCTCCCCATCTCCCCATCTCCCCATCTCCCCACACTCCCCACACTCCCCACACCCTCCTCCTTCTCTCCCTTGCTCAAGCTTGAGGAGTTATGGTTAAGGGAGAAGGCAAGTTATGGTGAAACTCAGGATGCCAAGAAGGTTCTACAACTGTCATTTTCTGGTTGCGTTTGGTTATTAGCACTTCTTTATCAAAGATGAATTCACTATAATCGGCTAGGTTATCTAGTCCAAGCAAGTTTAAGATAATTTCGGCTGCTAGCCAGGTGCTAACTTTGATACATACCTTTTTCCACTGTCTGTTCATCACTTATTGCCTACTGAAGTTGGTGGTTGAGGTCTAGTACTTATCTCTTAAATGAGAACCCTCTACTTCACTACTGACCTTAAGTTAGTTGAAGATTTGCAACGAATATAGCACAGAAAAACCTTACAATATTAATTTTTTATTAATTATCGCTACAATGTTCCATTTTTAAGCTATGGAAGAACAATCGATTAAGTAAAATCAGCTCATTGGTTAACGGTGACCCTAAACCCGACCCTACAGATAGAATGGCACGCTTGTTAAGGATCAAATCCTTAACTGAAGAGGGGTGTGGGGAGTGTGGGAGGTGTGGGAGGTGTGGGAGGTGTGGGGAGAAGAGAATCCTCCCATACTTCTCAATTCCCAATTCTCAATTCTCAATTCTCAATTCCCAAGACCTTCGAGGGATATACTGAATAAGTAGTGTAGTCGTAAAAAATCTTTATCAAAAGGCTGTTGCTCTTAGCGTTGACTACCAACAGAGCAAAGCTTCTGCGACCACCAACTTTAACCTAGCAGTATCACCTTTGCGCTACTAGTACCCTATGAATCCAGGAATTGACCTCCAAGGAACTTTTATTCAAACCCTCAAAGACTTGGGCATCCCAGCCGGTACAGCAAAAGCTATTTGGATGCCCCTACCAATGTTCCTCATGATTATCGGCGCAACTGTGGGCGTTTTGGTAGTCGTCTGGCTAGAACGGAAGATTTCTGCCGCAGCACAACAGCGGATTGGACCAGAGTATGCCGGACCGCTAGGTGTTCTCCAGCCGGTGGCAGATGGCCTCAAACTAGTCTTTAAAGAAGACATTGTCCCTGCCAAATCTGACCCATTACTATTCACCCTCGGACCAATTCTCGTCGTTATC
>JAAHHL010001754.1 GCA_010672185.1 Caldora sp. SIO3E6
CTTCGAGAAAACTTTGCTATCACTGCGGACTTGAGTCAAGGTCGTGCTACTTATATTAATGATGCTGGAGTAGAAGTTGTTGAAACCTTAATTGATATTGAGCGGTTAGTTGGCACTGCTTTCGATGATACCCTGATTGGCGATAGCGCTGATAATACATTACATGGTGAAGATGGCAATGATACTCTCCTTGGTGGTGAGGGAAATGATACTCTCCTTGGTGGTAGTGGTATAGATTACTTCGATGGTGGTGAGGGAAGTGATACCGTTGACTTCAGTACTGGGGAGTTTGCTATTATCGGTGACTTAATTCAAAGTCGTGCTACTTACATTAATGATGCTGGAGTGGAAGTTGTCGAAACTTGGCTTAATATTGAAAACTTAGTAGGCACTGCTTTCGATGATCAGCTGATTGGTGATGCTGCTGATAATACATTACATGGTGAAAATGGCAATGATACTCTCCTTGGTAATGAAGGAAATGATCACCTCATTGGTGGTGGTGGGATAGATTACTTCGATGGTGGTGAAGGACGTGATACTGTTGACTTCAGTACTGGAGAGTTTGCTGTTATTGGCGACTTGAGTCAAAGTCGTGCTACTTACATCAATGATGCTGGAGTGGAAGTTGTCGAGACTTTGCTTAATATTGAGCGCTTAGTAGGCACTGCTTTCGATGATCAGTTGATTGGCGATGCAGAAAATAACAGTCTTACTGGTGCTGGCGGTAATGATATCCTGATTGGTTGTACTGGTAACGATCGCCTTTATGGTGGTACTGGTGCAGATATCTTTGGTTTCTCCTCCCCTAACCAAGGAATTGATACTATTACTGACTTTAACTCCACCCAAGGAGACCTAATTCAAATATCTGCCAACGACTTTGGTGGTGGATTAACTCTCGGTACATTAGATATCGACCAATTTACCATCGGTTCCGCAGCTACTAGGGCAAGCGATCGCTTGATCTATAACGATACCACCGGTGCTTTATTCTTCGACCCGGATGGTACCGGGACTCTGGCACAAGTTCAGTTGGCTCAACTCTCCGGTGGTGTTGCTCTCAGCAATAATGACATTTTCGTTGTCTAATGCCGGTTAAAAACCGGTATATAGCCGTAGATCCCCGACTTCTTCAAGAAGTCGGGGATCTCAAGCTGCTCCAGTCATTCAGAACAATAACAACAAACTCAATTGTGGAACTGGCATCCTGCCAGTAGGACTGTGGAACTGGCATCCTGCCAGTAAGATTGTGGTCGGACATCTGGAGTGTTCGCGATC
>JAAHHL010001755.1 GCA_010672185.1 Caldora sp. SIO3E6
TCCTATCTCTTCTAAATCAGACACCATGATGGTATGCACCTTGGGGGCACTAGTAAGAAACATCCACATGGCCACAGCGTAGGCAGCCAACAGCATTACCATGATGCCTTGAGTGGAAAAGAGGCTGTCTAAAGGCAGAAAAGGCAGAAAAGCGCCTGGAGGTAAGGGATTTAGGAGGAAGGAAATAAGCTCAACTGATATAATCATAGATTGACAAAGCGCGATAAATTGATCTTAGCCTTAATTTTTCTGCAGTAAATCCCCTGCTATATTTTTTGATCTAGCGGCAGGATATAATATGGAGACATCAACAGAGGCATCTGCTCTAATTTTCTTGAGTACAGCTGGAATTGAAGATTGTGCAAATTCCGCATTTTTCCGAATCGAATCATCCCCTCGTCAAAGCGCTATTTCATTATAGCGATCGCGAACTGTTAACCTTGTTTCAACGCTGTCCGGAGCAGGGGAAGTACTTCACAGCCATTTTCTGTCGCTATAGTCCGATTGTCTATACCCTGATTAGTCACTCAGCAAGATCCCCTGTGCAGGCAGATTTCCTATTTGCCTTAACTTGGCGTCATCTCTATTATGAACTGGGTGGACTAGATTTGCGCGAGGAGAATGCTCCAGAATCTAGTTTCTTCCAAAACTGGCTGATTAATATGACTGCTGTCTGCATTAATCAAGCAGATTTACCTTCTGTGGAGTCAATTCACTACGAACTCAAGACTGCACCACCTCCTTTGTGGTGTTATCTAGAGCAGGCATTAGAGCAATTGCCACCCATAATCCGGCTGATGCTCGTCATGGCGGAGACTTTCCACTGGAGCGAAACACGGATTGCCGCTTATCTCCAAGCAGAAGGAGATGTCATCGCACCAGCTCAAGTGAGAACTCAACTTCAGCAAGGATATCAGTTGTTGGAGAGCACCTTACCGGAAGATATTCGACAAATTTATTTGGGTGAGGAGTTTCAAACTCCACAACCCCAGTCTCCAATAGGTGCGGTAGTACCAGCTTTGGGAAAATAAGCCCTCTTGTTTACAATTAAGAGTTATCGGGAAAAACTGTGGAAGATGCAAAATAGGTCGTTAATTAACTTAAGCGCGATTGCACTGCTGCAAGTATCACTAATACTTGCTGCCACCGAAACTAGGGCACAGTTTTTCCCCAGGGAGTTTGATGGCATTGGATTGGAGCCACAACTCGATATTCCTTTAAACAACGGTAGTCGTGGAGAGCCCAGGGATCAAGCTGATTTACTCCTACGACTAGGAG
>JAAHHL010001756.1 GCA_010672185.1 Caldora sp. SIO3E6
TGCTTAAAGTTCAATAGGTGTTAGGTGGTAGGTGTTGGGTGGTAGGTGTTAGGTGTTAGGTGTTAGGCAATGGTGACAAGTTAAAGGGTCGTGCATTTTGTCAAGTACTATATAAGCGCGTTTAGGCACTAACAAAACTCCATATATAGAAACAACCAAGGAGTCAAAAAATTGTGGTTCTTCTTCCTCATCTCCGCGTCCCCGCGTCCCCGCGTCCCCGCGTCTCCCTTTTTAAGTAATCTCAAACTCCAACTGATGACTTTTGCAAAAATTGTGAGTAAAGTGGTCAACTAAATTAGTATTACTCAGTTCCAGGTTGTAAAAATCTACAAAATCATGGTCAATATAAGGTCCGGCGTGCCAAGTTCCCACTTCTAATTTGATAAAGCAGTTCCCTGGAATATGGAAAGCTGAGATTGCTGCCAATGCTGGCTCTTTAGCTTGATTAGGAGGAGCAACTGCAATGAACCAGTCTTTACCTTCGAGGGAACCTAAACATTGAGTACATTGTTTATGGCGAGTAATACTTTTAAACTTACGACCGTTTTGCTTGAGTCGCATAATGTAGAACCGAGGAGTGCCATTCTGGAGATTTAGCTGAGCATCCTCAGCATCATAGGGTTTTTCATTTTCAGAAGCAAAAATTACTTGACCATACTGCCGGAAATTTTCTGATGTTATCTGTTTCGCTGGTAACTTGAGAATAGTATTTGCTTGAGAAGCTATCATAAATAAATTTTTTTTAATTTGTAAAAAGCGCGGCAGAAGTAATCGAGTAGAAGACAGTAAAAAAATCTTACAAAGCTTGCCCTACTGCCGTGGCGCAGCTAAAAATGTGGCGAGAGAAACAGGTAGGGGAGTGTGGGGGGTGTGGGGAGTGTGGGAAGATAGACTATTCTCCATTTTAGGTGTAACGCTACTATAAACCTTCTTCCCTCCTGCCTCCTGCCTCCTGACTCCTGCCTCCTGCCTCCTGACTCCTGCCTCCTGCCTCCTGACTCCTGCCTTCAGATCACTAGTCTGCTGGATTAGAATCTTGAGAATGAGGGGGAATTTGTTCAGCTTCTGGGCAATCTTCAGATACCAATGGTTCAAGCTGACTTCTGACAACAGAAGCTAGCTTCTGGGTTACAGAACCGATACTTTCTAGGCGAACCATTTCTTCCCAAGCACTTACTTCATCCTCTTCATCAGTTTCATAACGGATTGTAACTAAATCTCCTTCAATGTCGATAATGCGGGCACGATCAATCCAGCGTTGCTGATCCCGCAAGAAG
>JAAHHL010001757.1 GCA_010672185.1 Caldora sp. SIO3E6
TTGCAAGAGCATATGGCATTGCAAGAGTTACGCAAAGCAATGGCATTTACCCAAGAGCAAATTGCGCAAGAATTGGGCATGGATCAAGGTAATTTGTCAAAACTTGAGAGACGCACAGATTTAATGCTTTCGACACTCCGCCGTTATATTGAGGCTATGGGCGGTTCACTAAAAATTATTGCTGAGTTTCCTGAAAAACCTCCTATAGAAGTTACTGGGTTTGAGAACACTTTTTGATTTGCTCATCTTGAGCTAGCCATAGTTGCTTGCGCCATCAGTGGCATCAAATCACAGCGTTTCAGTAGTATCCTTGAGTCATCTCCTGCTAATCATTGTTTTGCAGTTTCATCATCGTTAACGATATCAATTAGAATGTCAGTATCAACCAAAATATGACTCATTTTTACGCTCCCACTGCTGTTGTCGCATTTTTCGCACCCAAGCTGTGCTGTCTTGCATATCGGTTCTATCACTCCACATCCTACTCAGGTAAACTCGCCAACAATTGCTCCAATGAGTCTACTGTCAATGCCACATCGAGCAGTTCTTCTAACTGTTCAATACTGAGCTGTTGTAGGCGATAGTACACTTCCGTTGGCACAGGTGATTTGAACCGCCTCTCCAGCAATCGCAGTAATAGCCTCTGAGCCTCTTCCTGACGACCTTCTTGACGACCTTTTTGAAGACCTCGTTCCATCCCGATTCTCTCAGCACTAGTAATATAAGGCATGTTTTGCTCCTGTTCGTACTCCGTTATCTCTTGAAGAAAGGCTTGCTCTAATCCCTTTGGTAACTTCATTACCCAGTCAATAAAATGAAACAGGTTTAGCACATCTTGTCGTTGATAACCCTGCTCATATAATCTCCTGGTTAGAGACATCTTCCAGACTTGGCGTTGCTGTTGATTTCTACGAGTTTCCTGGGATTTGATGTGAGCCATGATGACTGTGGCAAAAGGATTGTCACTTTGTTCCAATTTTGGCCATTTCTCCTTGTAGTCTAACAATTTCACCATCAAAAACTCGAACTCAATCCTACAGCCCAAGATGGTGCTTTTGAACTTGGTGGGTCGCCAACTAGAATTACCGTCACACAGAACTGCTAAACTAAGAACTCGACGATTGTAGCGATCGCCAATACGATGGTTGTAGGTGTACATCCGTTGGGCAAAGCTCGTCTCTCGCTTACCCTGCACTTCTACATGGATCAGAATCCAAGTTTCTTGACCATTAAGGAGCCAGACTTGAACTAATTTATCAGCAAAGCGTCGTCCA
>JAAHHL010001758.1 GCA_010672185.1 Caldora sp. SIO3E6
TATTTGTTTGAGATAATCAATTAAACTATTATCCATAATTTCTCGGACTATCTGCCCAAAAAGAGAGTTTTCTGACTAGATAGCTTTAATATAGTCCTTCTTTCTCAAAAATGAAACAGCCCTGCCCTTAACAAGGGGGACTTCTGAACAAGGGTGACTTCTGAACAAGAGGGACTTCTGAACAAGGGGGACTTCTGAACAAGGGGGACTTCTGAACAAGGGGGACTTCTGAACAAGGGGGACTTTGAGGTAAACTCACATCTTGCACCAGTATAAATATACTTAATAGCGTGCGATCGCTTGGCTGCATCAGCTTGCACTGAGAGCACTAAAATTGCCACAGGCTAGAAGCCTGTTCCACAACATACTATAATTATCAATTATCAATTATTCATTATCAATTATCAATTATCAATTATCCATTATTCATTATCAATTATCAATTATCCATTATCAATTATCCATTATCCATTATCCATTATCCATTATTCATTATCAATTATCCATTATCCATTATTAATTTTTCCTAAAATAAAGAACTCCCCACTGCCAGCTCATCTTCGCTGTAGAGAAACTGATCAAACAACTCTCGCATTTCAGTTCTGGAAATTGAACCATCTTGATTGAGATCTAGGCGCTGGAAGTTATTGGAAATTTCACTAACATCCAGATCATTGGTTTGATAAAATGCCCTTAGCTCCTCCACTGCTATCTCTCCATCGGCATTAACATCCATCAATTGTAAAAAAGCATCTGCAAGGCCATGGTCAAAACGCTTACCAAGATAATCTAACCACTCGTGTAATTCAATTTTGCCATCTCCATTAGCATCGGCTAACTCCATTAATCGCTCACCAAAACCCAGCCAGGAACTTGCCATCAACTGATACTCTTGGGATTCTGCTGACCAACCTCGCATTTGAGCCAATGATACCACCGTTCTTTCAAAGTCTTCCGGTTCAATAACACCATTGCCATTGTTATCCAACATTTGAAATAATCGTTGTAGTTTGCGCTTACGGCGTTGGCTCATAGCATTAGATAAATCTGAGCGCCGCAACCAGATCCAAGCTAGGACAATCTGTATCCCGAATAACAAGGCACTGGTAACAAAGGGGGCCGCAGGATTGATATGCTCAAACAATAAACCAGAAGCAAAAGGTCCGGCAATCCCAGCTAGAGCGTCGATTCAGTAATCATAAAATCGAGCGTGCAGAGGAGCAGAGGAGCGGAGGAGCGGAGGAGCAGGGGAGCGGAGGAGCGGAGGAGCAGAG